>DATEOO010000504.1:0-4519 GCA_035274085.1 Candidatus Nitrosocosmicus sp. | reverse complement strand
TAATATCATTATTAATCGATTTTAAGATTATAGATATGGTTGAATATTTAGTATATTTTCTAATCGGGCTTGCCAGTTAAATTATTTATTTGAAACAAGTAAAGTTTACATATATTATAAGCAAAACTATCAAACTATACTTGCTATAACGCAAATATTCATTTTACCATATATACATGCTAATTAAACCTTACTTCAGTCTATAGAGGCCTAATTACTTCTATTTCATTGGGATGGAGTTGAAGGCACTCTTGTAAATGACTATAGCAATAATATTTTGAGCAAAGGAGACATCGTGCGCATGGATAAGTCATACAGTCATTGAAAGTACATATTTTTGCACCTTCCAGGATGTGTTTTGGCTTTTTAGATAACTGATTTGTTGAAATGTTAATATTCACATCGTTGTGATGATTGTTCATTTCATTCAATTAGTTTACATAAAGCTTCTATATAATATTTTCAGTTGCTATCACCACATAATAAGATTAGAATTCTATGTCCACATAGGTAAAAATATGTAGACACAGATAGATTATAACAATATTCTCCTCCGTCCGATCAGGGACATTCTGGGTATTGTCATATGAGCAGTCTTTTCAAATTTTAAGAAACTCTGACTCAATAAATAAAGGTTTTGGAGGCTTTATGTCATATATAAAACGTATAAAGTGTTATGCATTGAAAGCAGAATAAGCATGATTCAAGAGGAAGAGCATATAGTTATAAAACTTTCAAAAGAAATCAAAAGATTTTTTTTATTATTTAGTTCTTGAGACAAAAGAATCGCAACGAGGGTTTGAAATCCAAGGAAAGGCAGGAAAAATTTCTTATGGCAAGCGCCAAGTGTATACATTCTACAACATAGATAAAAACTATTGAAAAACTGACCTAGCCTCATAGTAGACTTGTACGCATAAAATAATATGTGGTCTGAATATAGATATTTATCAATTTACCTATGTGAATTTGTAGACTCATCCTCTCTAGAACATAGTTGAACTATCCTGGGCCCAAAGTTCTCTAAATCAACGGGTTTTCGCAATACGGCAGAAATCTTGGCCTCCTTAAAGCCAATACTATCCAGCACGTCCTCTATAAGCCATCCTGTTATTAACAGAATTTTAACCTGAGAGTTAAATTTTCTTATTTCTTTAGCCAGCTCCATACCATTGAGGTAGGGCATTGACCAATCCATAACTATCAAAACATATCTCTTTGAATTTTGTTTGTAGTGTTCCAAAGCTAACAGCGGATCGGTAAAAAGGATCGAATCAAGCCCACTACTTGCAACATACAATTCAAGCAGCCGTGCAACATCCCATTCATCTTCTACTATCATTATGGATATAGGGGTGGACATATTCTAGCCTCACCAATTAGATATTTAAGTGCTATAATTAGATATTAGGTCTAAATTTTGATATTAGTTACAATTTATTAATATTATTAGTATTATAATCGTCTTGGTGTTCATAATCTATATCATATTGCCATTTTTTCCGATCAAAAACCTTTACTTCTCATAAGTAAATGGTGTCAATTATTTCTATTTATGATAGGTTAAAACTTTATAGCTCATGTTAATTTAAAGAATTCTGAACTCGCCTCGTCATATTCTTTTTCATTGAGAATACTTGATATTTTATCTATTTTGAATGGACTTTGATAAACTCTTTCAGACCATATAACCCTCTCTACACCATTCAAATTCTTAATTGCACTTTCCAGATCCAATAAATCTTTGCTATGTTTATATATCACATGACCTAGAATGTCTGAATTGCCTATATGAATTTCTACAGATGTTATTCCATCAAGGGCCAATATTTGATTTGTTAGCTTTTTAATATTGCCATTTTTCAAATATACATGCAGTAGTCCAGTTTTAAATCCAAACTTGTGGTAGCTTACTTGTACATTAGATATTACAAAACCATTGGAGTGTAAATTTCTTACTCTCCGCTGAACTGTAGAAAGTGGGAGATGAATCTGCGCTGAAATTTGTTTGTTGGTTTTTCCTAAAACCATTAATTGAATAATTTCAAGATCTTTAGTATCAATATTTTTACTAATTAGTTCTTTTGGCATGATTTTAGATCTTATTATACCTAATGACTTACTAGTTTTTAACCATATACCTTGGTAGTTTTTGTTATTAATTGAGATTAAATGGATTCTTAAACTAGATAGATGAGACTATAAGAAATATAATGGTTGATCTCGCTGATTTTGATTATTGAAAATGTTGTTTTCCAGTTTAAACGATATCATTAAGATTAGAATTGTTTGGGTTGCAAATAGCAGCATAACTTTATGAAATTAGCTTTTTTGCTTTATTTCCTTGTTTATTATTCGAGTCTAAAAATGCGTTTAAATAAGATTAACTTCTTAGTTGTTGTTCTATTTTGCCTCTTCAAGACTGAGTGAAAGAAATTGCCTGTAAAAACAAGGCTTTTTTAATCTGTGTATCTACATTTTACATCTAAAGAAATATGTTTGCAGAATTTACCCTATTATAAGCAAAAATGTTTAACTAAAAAGGTAAATTCCACTGTTTATTTTTTGGCCAATAGCGTTATTACCTTATTTGTCATACTCTCAGCGCTCATGGGTTTTAGGACAAATTCATCTGCACCATAATCTAAAACTCGGGTTTTTGTGCTGTTCTTGTCTGCAAGAACAATTATCTTAACAGTCGGTTTTTTATTTTTTACCTTTATAATTAACATGGTACTTCTATCAGCAGCTATTTTTCCTTCTATTAATATTGAATCAACTTTTTCAGAATTTTCATGAAAGATTGCTATTGCCTCCTCGGCTGTGGTGCATTTAAAACACTTAAAGCCATTTAAGCCGAATACACCACTCAAAACAATATTAATATCAGGATTATCTGTAACGATTATGATTGTTCCATTAACATAATCCAATTCATCATATTCGTCCTCTAGGCTCAATGGAGATACTATTATGTCTATTAATAAAACCATATTAAATTTTTCTTTGAATAAAAACGTCACTTTGGTTAACTTATTGTCAATTTGTCCTTGGGACGAACGTGTTAGATAGATAGTAGACTTTTGATGTTTTTTGACTATGCCTCTGATAGTATGAAAAAGAATATGAATTCACCATAAATAGATTATAACAAGACAGGGAATCTATTCTCGATATAGCATCCTTAATGATTTGAAAGATTATCGAAAGAGGGAACTGTAAACGGATTTTTGTCTTTAAATGAATCTATTTGTCCTGAAAATTCTCCAATTCTTTTAAATTTGGATAATTTGAACTGTATAATTTGATTCGGGACACTATTATTATAGTGATGTACAGATGACACATTGATCAATCGTAGAAAGAATAATGCGTGTATAGGGAATACCAGACCTTTTTATCTCATGATATTTAATTTACAATACAATTAAATAAATATTCATAGAAAATTACTTTATTGAATTACAACATCAGAAAATGATAATTACATAGGTTTAAGAAGAAGTATTTTGAAGAAATAATGAGGAATGTGTCAAATAAAAAAGTAAAAGGAAATGTTCAATATTCCAATGATAGATTTGATAATAACAGTGACGAACTTAAACCTTTTTTAAAAAAGGATAACTCTCTTCGTGAAAAGGGATTAATCGCATCATCATACAAGAAAAATATAAGAAAAAAACAAAATGGGATTGCAACTACTATAAGGGGTAATGAAACAGATTCTACCCAGGAAACGGTCTTAAAAAAAGATAAGGATAGTGGATATGGACAAAATACAAGTCGAAACAGTAACGTTGCAGCCCTAAATCTTGACAAGATCAATCTTAAAATAATTGATGAGTTACTTTCTAACGCAGACATAACCAGCGCGGATATTGCAAAAAAAATAAAGATTCCTTTATCTACAGTACAGAGAAGGCGCACAATGTTAGAAAAGTCCGTTTTAAAAAAAACTTATCAATTGAACATTTTACAATATGGCTTTAGGTACGCAGATATATTTATCGACGTAGCTAAGGGGGAAGCTAAAGAGGTAGGAAAAATGTTGGTAAACAAATTTGACAGAAACATACTCAAAGCATCTACAAGAATAAATAGCTCCAATAATCTTTGTCTCCAAATTGTGTATAAGGAATCTGAAGAATTGCATAACCTATTAGAACATATTAAAAGAATGCCTACTACATTTAACGTAGATTGGTCGGAGATGATAAACATAGTGGGTGACAACACCATTTCGCTTATATCAAATCTTTTAGTGGAAGAGATCAATAAATTGGATAAGAAACGGACGAAAACCCCTCGTTGGTTATAGACAAAATCCTAAGTACATTGTAGCTGATCTTTTAATCTTAAATGATATATAAAATACAATATATGATACAAGTTAAGAGATTTCGTGCTAGATAGATGATTAATTGAATCATATTTGACCAGATAAACAAATAAAGTTATCAATTAAAATATACCAGATTTTATAAATACTATGTTTTATGAGATAAAATATCATAAAGGC
>DATEOO010000503.1:0-4090 GCA_035274085.1 Candidatus Nitrosocosmicus sp. | reverse complement strand
CCCCTTCAACAACTGAAGGAAATATATCTAAAATTCAAACCTTGCTAGATTATGGACAAGAGTCCACAAGTAACCTCACGGATGGTTATTACTACTTGGATAGCAATGGAAGATTGAAAACCTTTACAGGAATTGAAAAAGAACAAAATGCAAACTATAGAGATACCGACTTAAGTTACAGAGAGTATTTCCGGATTCCAAAACAGAGTGAAATCCCATACATTAGTACTGTTATAGACTCAAATGATAAGGTACCAAGAATGTTTATTTCATTTCCCATTCTCGAATCTAATAAAACAGGATTGTCAGAATCTCAATCCAATAATAATTTGACTTCCTTTAAAGGTGTAATAGTTGCATCAATCGCAGCAAAAACATTAGGTAATTTTCTTGAAGGCCAGGTACACCCCAAATTCAATGGCGATATAGCATTTGTAGATAGAAACGGCACTATAATATATACACAGAATCAGACTTTCATTGGTAGGAATTTCTTTGAAAATGAATTTCAATCGTACTTGGGAACAATCCTGAAGGATAAATCAGGAGAGTTTAATAACATAATCAGCAAAGCTCTTAATTCAGAAAATGGATTAAGTGAATTTAACTTTAATAATACAAGCACAACAATAGCTTATGATGGGGTTGCAGGTCTCGAATTCAATCAAAATGGCCAATTCAACAATAATATCGGCACCATATTTATTACAATTCCCCATAAATTAGCAGGCGACGTTGCATCATTAATTGATAATCAACAGATTACCAATTTCTTTATCATCACAGCAATTGCTATAATAGCATCAGCTGTAGCAATCATGTTACTACGATGGAACAATATACTGGTGAAACGAGTTGCCCGACGGACACTTCAATTAAAAGAAACCGTAGATAAATTAAAAAGCGCAAACGAAGAACTCAAACTCCATGATAAGATGCAAAAAGAATTTATCAATGTAGCTGCCCACGAGTTAAGAACGCCCTCCCAAGCCATATCGGGAAATTTAGAATTGATTGAAATGACTTATCTACCGTCTCTTTTTGAGGGACCAGAGGCTGAAAAAATCAAAAGCACTTTTGATGATGAATTCATGAATTTGGCGAGGGATAAGGAAATGCTGTATGAATTTAGATCCGGCCTTGTTTCAACATATCGAAATTCACAAAGACTTGAGAAACTTGTTAATAATATCTTAGATGTATCAAGAATTGAAAGTCAGAAATTAGAGCTCCACAGAGAATATTTTAATTTGAATGAAAAAATAAAGAATGTAATAAAGGATATTCATAGTAGAAACAAATTTAATTCTTCACCAAATAACATGGAAAAAAATATTATCATAGACTTTATTCCTTCAGAAGACCCCATAACGGTTTTTGCTGATAAGATAAGAATCTTTGAGGTCTTAACAAATCTAATATCCAATTCCATAAAGTTTTCACAGGACAAACCCATTACCATTTCGGCCAAAAAAATTCCAAAAAGTGAATTTGATAATAACTATCAAACCATTAAAATTCAGAAAGTCAACACGCCTAATAATAGTGTAAATGATGACGAATTGATGATGATTGCCATAGTATCAGTCAGAGACAGAGGAACAGGAATAGACTCAGAGATTCTTTCAAGATTGTTTACAAAGTTTACTACAAAATCAAATCAAGGCACTGGATTAGGATTGTATATATCAAAAAACATTATTGAGGCTCACGGTGGACATATATGGGCTCACAACAATTATGACGGTGAAAAAGGAGCCACATTTTCCTTTACTTTACCAATGGGCAAGTGAAGGATGAACGACTGTCAGTCTCGCAAATATTAATGTTAAATTAATTTAGATAGTCACAACTTGTTCTTGTTCTGTACATTATGCAAACTTAGTGAAATCAGATGGACAAAAGCTCCTGTATATAGTATGAACCTTTAATCTAAATATAATTTTTTATAATAATCTATGCCTTTTCTAAATTTTATGAACTTTGCATCTAAAAGCAAAAAGATATCTAGATATTTCGAAAGACTGTGGTAGAAAAGTCCTCTATCTATGCCACAGCCAGCTGCCAAAAATATTGAACTATTTAATGGTTGATGTACTATATACATCATGCTCAAAATTCTAGTCTTGGCTATTTTGGTGTTAAGTGCGACAGGGTATTCGATGCAAGTATTTGCTACTAGTGGCATTGGAGTTTTTTTTGATAACAGATCATCAGATAACAAACATTTATCATTTACTGATACTAATGATAGTGAAGATTTGACCTCACCAAGAAATAACACTATAGCGGGGGCTGGAGAATCAGCAAATAACACACTGGGTAATTCCTCACAATAATCACGATCAAAAACCAATTCTACCAACCTGACACAAGATAGTCATGGTTAGTAAAAAAGATCCAAATAATAAGCATCACCATAAGAAGAATTGATCCCCATGTTTAGTATCCTAGAGGAATTTGAGATCCTTGGGGAGACACTAAAGTAGAAAATTAATTGAGATTATGTATACTATAAGTGAAGTTGAAGACATGGGGACCGACCATAATTGAGAAGTGGGTGTAAATAAACAAAATTTCACCTACTTAATAGCACAACAATAAACAATTAATGCCTGGAGAATTAGTAGTTATTTAAAGAATGATTCTTATCTGTTTTCTATGAATAATGATGATATTCAACCATATGATTGGTTTACAAGATTTTTTATTAATAACAATGGCAGATTTGATACTAGAGACTTAGGCAATAGTGACTTTTTTGGGATGAATTTATTCAGAGATTTTGACGAAATACAATCGCAAATGCAAAGGATGTTTGAACAACTAGAATATACTAATTCAGATGCAACTCCTAAAGAATTGATAAAAGAATTTGAGGCTTCAGATATCTCCAAAGTTAGGCAGGTAGGACCGATTGTATATGGCTATTCTATGACTATAGGTAAAGACGGTAAACCCGTTGTTCATGAATTTGGAAACGTGAAACCTTCAAAAAGTGGATATGGGTCAGGTAGAACAAAACCTCAGTTAACAGATGAGAGAGAACCCTTGGTGGACGTAAGCACAACAAATGATCAGGTGATAATTGTTTTAGAAATGCCAGGTGTTAAAAAAGAAGATATAAAACTATATGCATCTGAGTATTTTGTAGAAGTACAATCGACTGATCCTAAAAGAAAATATCATAAAACAATAGAGCTACCCAAAGAGATTGATATAGAAAGGGTCAAGTCTAAATTCAACAACGGGATTCTAGAAATAACATTGAACAAAAAGGAAGAAACAAAATCTAAGGGAAAAGAAATAAGGATAGATTAGAATAAAATCTTCATCTTTGACTAAAAAGTAAATTAGGCCTACTTTGTTATTTTGATATTCATAAAGCGAACATCTAAAATTAATGATCATTCGACGAACGTTTGTATAAAAGAAAACCTTTGTCAAGATGATGAGGTAAACGATTATGTCTTAAATAAAATGTTGTATATCGAGTATAGTAGGAAATCAAAGGTGAATGTTTGTCACAAGGGGAATGCACTATATTTCAGACTGTATACTTATGATTTGATAAAGATCTATTAGACTGATCTTACATGTTGAATAATGCCAAGCATCTAACAGCTTGATTCAGTAATACCCACTTATCTCCTTTGCAGAATAATCATTGGATAAAAAGGATCTTTGATAAAATCTGTCAATAATTTGGTATTAGCGGAGTATTTATATGCTAATATCATGTAGTGGAAATGCCAGAGTAGAACTAACTAAATTTACAATGGGAATATAGATAGACTGACTATTGTCCCCAATTATATTAGTAAATTTGTAATTTGATGTCATTTTATTTAATTCGATAAACTTTGTAGAAGGTTTTTCTTTCACGATAAAATAATGAGCAACTACTCCTCCAACTATTCCTGTGTGGACAAATAAGATTTCTTTCTCTTTATATTTTATATAATAGAGCATCGGTGTTATAGCCATAAAAGATTGTGAAGTATGAAGTATTACATTTAATAAATCCCTTAGATTTTCGTACTGAAGATAAGTAGTAAACCATTCGCCTTGAGACATACCTCAATTAAAA
>DATEOO010000502.1:0-2575 GCA_035274085.1 Candidatus Nitrosocosmicus sp. | reverse complement strand
CACCTTCTTGGCTCTTTAACTTTGTAATTTCTTCCTTTAGATCACCGGTTGCTATTTCAGTATTTGGCCACTCTGATTTATTGAGTGTCTTTGTAAAAACAATTTTTGGTGTTTCTAACATCTTTTTGGCGATTGTATATTCCGGGTCTTGAGGCTTGTTAATAACATTAGACCAGTAGGAAATAAATTCATTAGTCATTTTTCTTCCGAAAAGAATTGTATCAACTGGCTCATGTAATCTGTTTACATAATCTTTGAGTTTTTCATCCCAATCCCAGACCATCCAGTCCATTTCATTATTTGGTCCCGCTATGCAACCATCTAAGGACATTTGTACCTGTAGTTTTAATTTTCTTATTTCCTTTTTCTTATCATCCATTTATTTTCTCTTCCTCCTCCTCCTCCTCCAATCAATCTAAGGATCCTACGTTGTCCTTTCTCCGATTAATTTGATTGATTTAAAACAACATTCATGATAATTAAGATTAATCATTGGTAATAGGACATACATATGCTTAATAAGTATACAAGGGATCAAAAGTATAGTATATTAGAATTATATAATGTTCCTTGATTTTACCTATGTTTACTGGTGCATTTTGCTTTTTGATTTCGCTTTATATGATTAAATTTCATTTTTCTAAAAATTCCTTAATTTAAAATCATATAATAGACATATTGATCTATCAAATACGTCTTTTCCTTGCCTATTCATTTTTAATTTATTTCAGCAACTTGTAAGAAGTAAAAATAGCTAGTTCTCATTCAAAAACCGATGATATTATGTGATTATCTAACATATACATGGTCCATCAGAGTAGATAACAATGGATGATTTAAAAGCATTAATGATTTCTTTAGCAATAGATGACGATTACTCCACTATTAGGACCCAGCGGTAAAATTCCTATTTTAATTCGAGATGATGATACTAACTTTTTTACTAAAGGCAATATGCTTGAATCAATATATTCTACCGCATGGAATAATCAATTCAAAGTAAGTCTATCTGTGATACCTTATCAAAAGACAATTAATGATGTTTGTGTTCCACCTGATTTCAGGAACATTCCACAACATCATTCCATTGAGAACAATGAAGAATTATGTACATTTTTAAAAGAAAAGATCAGACACAATAAGATTGAGATTATTCAACATGGTGTAACTCATGATTTAATTGATGGTCGAGGAGAGTTTAGTCAGCAGATTGATGGAAAGAGTAAAGATATAAACAGAACTATAAAAGATACATTTACTCATTATTACAAGCTACTAAATACCAATGGTAATGAAAATAACAGCAAGTTAGGCTTTGAATCCTACGTAAATATTGGAAGGGATATAATAAGAAAATCCCTAGATATTAATCCAGTTTTGTTTGTTCCTCCATTTGATGACTTTTCTAAACACAATTTAAATCTCCTACCAAGTCTTGATATGGTTCCTATCTATGGACAATCAAATTATCATAAGTTTTTTAGATCACCATATATTCCCAATTATTTTAAAAAATATTTTGCAAGTAAACTTTTAAAAAAATTTGCCAATGTGGGATTTATTATTCCATTTATCATGTCTAATGTCGATTATTCTAATAACAAGCATAATCAGGGAATAATGCTCTATATTCCTAGAAGGCTAAAAATAAATCCTATATCAAATTCCAATAAAAATGCAGAAAAAGAACAAGAATATTCAAAAACCTTTGTAAAATGGATATCCCATACCATCTCTTATTCCATAGTTAAAAGAACACCTCTAGGTATTCTAAACCACTATCATCATTATTTTTATGATTGGAAATATGATTCTATTACTAGAAAAAACTTATTTGATCAGTGGAATCAAATTTTACATCTGCTCAATAAAATTCCCTTTTCATGGAAGACAACTTTCTTTGATTTATATCAACGAATAAGAAAGCTAAAAAAAATTAATATTGCAATTACAGGTCAAAAGATAACAATAAAATCAGGCGATGAGTTTATTGAAGAAATCTCTTTTAAAGTAGACAAGGTACTACAGTTAATAAAAGAAGATGTAGTTTATGACGAGCAGGATAAGACAATAATTACCATGGATCAATTAAAGCCTAATTCCACAAGTGTTTTTTATGTCAAATAATGAAGAAAATGAGTGTACATTATGCTGCGACGAGTGCTCCCCATAATTGGAAAAATTAATAACTCAACTACGAAATGCATCAGATAAGATGTATAATATATGGTCAATAATAAAACAGAGTAGAACTCTAGCCACATTCTGAATTTCTTATCTTTAGTTGCATATATCCGCGGGGATTAATTTCTCTCTGGTAGTAGGGTTCAGAAGTTAGTTATCACAAGATTTTTAATTGAAAATTGGCATTTTCATTGACTCTAATCATAAATACAATTTCAAATCATTAGCATGTGAAATAAAGAATCATGACCAAATTTGCAACACCTGAGGATTTACTCAATTCTCAAGTTGAAGAATTCAATAAAGGTAAGATAGATTTCCTAATGACACTTTATGAAAACGATCCTTGTTTTATCACCCAGCCCGGTCAAGTTATCAAGGATCAAGAACT
>DATEOO010000501.1:0-6207 GCA_035274085.1 Candidatus Nitrosocosmicus sp. | reverse complement strand
GTGGTTGAACACAGAAAAAGAAAGTAATATTCCTACACCTGCTGCCTCGAAATCTGTGGAATATGTTCTTTTAGATGGGTTTATAAACGAATTATGGGAAGTGGACTATGAAAACGGAATTGCATTAAATGTCACAGAGATAATAAAACCAGAATTGGCAGGAAACATAATAAAGTATTCCGGCAAGATCGAAGATTTCCTATCAAATGAAAGAGGTTTCAAGAAACTTCACTTTCATGAATCCGTCAATTTTCCTATGCGCGTACATTTTGAGGCCTTAAAGTAATAATTGATATATACTCAGAATCTTACAAAGTTATTTTATGTTAATTTTTAGATTATAGATTAAGATTAAAAATACAAAAATAGAACAAGTTATCTGGCAATGTTTTATCCTACTAATTATTAGAATTTTTAAAGATCATTATATTTCACGACACCGATATTTCAAAAAAAAGAAATATTATTGTCCAAATGGTGCCTGTAATTCAGCTCCACCATATGTACCTGCTGCATTAGGATCAACATCATCCTTGGGCTCCTCAGTTATAATAAATTGTGTATAGGTATATGGATTTACCATGTTATCTGAGACTTTCAAGCTATTTCCGTCCAAGGCACCCAGGCTTAATTTATAATTAGATCCATCTGCGTCGACCAGCCATGCTTCAAAGACTTTATCTGGTTTAGGCGTTGCAGTCATATTTACTGAAATATCTACTGTTTTATTTTTGGTATCAATCGAGAGTGTCCCTATCTTTTCTGTACCAAATCCAGGGCCAGGATCCTTAGCTTTATTGATATCCATAGTGACGGGTTCGGCATTTGCTGATTGTAAACCAAGGGCCATTGAAAATATAGTTGCAATCACAATTCCAAATAGTGACTTATTTATTTTGGACATTGTATAGATTTATTGTTCAAACTATAAATAGTTTATATGAATATATGCATCTAGAATCTAAATATCCCCGCCTGCAAAAATATTACCGACACTTAAATGAGGTTTACCGTGTGCTATATCATCAATAAATGTCTCTAAAAATGAGATAATATGTAATATAGAACATCTGAATATCTAAATATCTTTTACTTCTTCCTTAAACTTTTCTTCTTTATATCTGGTACCTAGGTCTGTGTCTGGATCCTTTATTTTGTTTCCCATGGCTTTAGTTCCAGCCTTTATTTTATCTCCTGCCTCATCAAAGCCCTCCTTGACATCATCAGCTGTATCTCTCACGTTCAACATCATCTTTTCTATTAATAGGTTCTTCTGACATTCTAATATTATACATAACAAAGTTTTTATTTATTCATAGAAAGACTTTTAAGAATTACTTTTGATTTTACTAGATTACCAATCTTGTCATTACTATAAACATACTTTTATTTTTACAGAATAATCAGTAATTTCAATGTCGGGATTTATTCCTAAAGTTTGATTGAGCAATGATTTAAGAAATCCTGATAGAAACTTTGAACCCTTTCCTTCCAATCTATGCCTAATTACAATTATTTTACACTCGTCGGTGTTCAATTCATCGTAAGTTCCGATATATCCATAGGTACATACAATTTTTTCAATATACTCTAAGACGCCATGAAATGTTATATCCTTTTTCCAGAATAGTATAGTATCATTTGGAATGTCTTTACCCATTTCAAGTCCAAAGTTATATGCATCATCGTCATTTAAACGGCCTAATAAAGACCTGAAAACTTCACGATTTATTATGAGCATGTCCAATTTTGATTGAAATCTTGTAAATTCAGCATACTGTTTAAGAACCGAGTTAATCATAGCATTTACAGATATACCCATTCGCTCTGCTTCCGAATTCAGAATTTCAGAAAGGGACTTATCAATACGAAACGATCTGACAGTAGACGAGGGACTTCCCATGATATTACTTCGCTTTCATACCATAAAACTGTAACTGTGTGTAACCATTTGTAACCAAGATAAGATTAATGTTACATAGTATACATAGTCGGCTTATATCTTGCTACGAATCATCACTTAATGTATAATAGTTTAATAGTTAAAGATTTAGAGAAATATTCACCTGTACATCAACACGCTGTTATCTATGACTACGAGAAAGGCGAAAAGCTTTGCAAATCATGTGGTGTAATTGTACAAGATAAGATATATGATACAGAGTTGGACACTGATTTTCACAAATATAAAAGCGATACTAACACAGTATTGCCTCATTCTATTATACTCAATGATAAAGGGATGTCAACAGCAATAGCAGATTATGATACCAGTACATCCAAAAGGTTCTCGAATAGGAAAGAACATAATAAAATAGAGTTCCTAAACAAAATCGTTAGTTGCTCAAACAAGAAGAGGAATTTGAAAATAGTCATAGATCTTTTGAACCGTATAAAAGATAAATTATCCTTAACATCATTCTGCATAGAAGAAGCACTAGCCCATTACAAGAAGGCTTTAGAAAAAGGGCTAATTAAAGGAAGATCAATAAAGGAAATGATTGTCTCATGCGTATATCTAGTTTGTAAAAAAACCAACATCCCAAGAACATTGTCAGAGATCTCTCAAATAGTGCAAGCTGATGAAATATTTGCCGCCAGGTGCTATCGTCTTTTAATGAGAGAGTTAAAAATTACTCATGTACAATTCAAACCGGCTATTTTCATAAGAAAGATAGCAGATGAGGCAGAAATTAGCGAGAGAACAGCAAGAGAATCTATAGATTTGCTTTTGGCCATCCAAAATGAGAATGTTTTCTCAGGAAAGAACTCGCTCTCAATCGCAGCAGCCATTCTTTACATAACATGTAGAAAACATAAACAAAAAATATCACAGGCAAGAATCGCTTCAGCAGCAAATATTAATATAATGACTCTCAGAAAAAGACTTTCAGAAGTCAGAAATGTAGTTTTAAACGCACCATTTCTCAATTAATATTTTCTTCTTTGACTTAACTGTATTTTTTTAACAAATACAACAAACATTATTCATAATAGAATTTGATTTTTTTATAGTGGTTTCTTTTGTCCTGTCCTGTCTACTATAAATTTCCATCAAGCACACTAATCATTGATAACATTTTTGATCGATGATTAATCAAAATGATTCATTTAAATAATTTTCATGATAACCATAAGAAGGATTGACATTAAAGGAAGACGCAATAAATTTACACCGGTTACTTCGGGGAAAAATAGAGATCTCAAGTAGGATATCTTCAGATAATATTTTTGAAATTTCAAAAGAAGAAGGCAAAGGAACGTTAAGCTCGATCTATACCCCGGGCGTCGCATATGTTTCGATTGAAATCCAAAAGAATAAAGAATTGGCATATGAATACACTTCAAAATGGAACAATATAGCAATAGTGTGTGATGGAACAAGAGTCCTAGGGTTAGGCAATATTGGCCCAGAAGGAGCATTACCCGTAATGGAAGGAAAAGCGGTTCTATTTAAAACCCTGGGCAATGTAAATGCATTTCCACTTTGCATTTCTATGAAGGATAAAGAAGAAATTATTAAATTTGTCAAAGCTATTGAACCTTCATTTGGTGCCATAAATATAGAAGATATCGAATCTCCTAAGGTTTTAGAAATAGTTGAAAGACTTCAAAAGGAAATGTCGATCCCAATTTTTCATGATGATAGGCACGGTACAGCAGTGATCACATTTGCAGCTTTGATAAATGCATTAAGAGTAGTACAAAAGAACTCAAATACTGTTAAAGTCGTGATTGCGGGTGCAGGGTCTGCAGGCTATGGGATTTTTAAGATTTTATCTAGCGCAGGATTCGAAGAGATAATAGTAATAGATAAGAAAGGAGCAATTTACGACGGAAGAGATAATAAAGATAACAACAAGAATTTAAAAAATTTCGAATTAAACAAACAAGACAATCTAAAGCCAGATAGTAATGAGATCTTGAATTCCTTTAAGAGAGAAATAGCTCTAAACTCTAATCCAAACAAAGTTGCAGGCAATCTGGAAACGGTAATCAAAGAATCAGACATCTTTATTGGAACATCAGGCATCGGAAATCTTGTGAATTCACAAATGATAGAATCGATGAAAAGAGACCCAATTATTTTTGCATTGAGCAATCCTACACCAGAAATTTTACCCGATGAAGCTAAAAGGGCAGGGGCTAGAATTATTGCCACAGGTAGATCAGATTTTCCAAATCAAATTAATAACGCGGTAGTCTTTCCCTCAATATTTAGAGCGTTATTAGATTTAAGAATAAAAAATTTAGATGAAGACATATTGATTTCTGTATCCAAATCTATAGCAGACTTGATCGATATTAAGCATCTAAACGAAGAATTCATCATTCCGAAGATAAACGATCCGAGGATACTACCAGTAGTTACAAATTCCTTAAAGGAATATATTTTGAATCATAATCCAAGCTGATAAAATGGTGCAATCTAAAAATAACGTCGGGGTTTTCATAAAATGACTTAAGCCTATAAAATAATGTCAAATTTATCAGTTAGATAATTAGCTGCCAGCAGTAACACATAAGTATAAATTACAAATTTCGTTGAGTAGGCAAGCTCTCAAGAATCATAATTTTACTCTCCATGAGAATGTGTTAGAATATTTAAGGGGTAAATGAAAAGAAAAGGAGCAGAAACGAGAGATTCTAATAATACATAAAATGAGGAATAAGTATTAATTCATATTGTATCAGAACTTTGTTCTTAGAGGTAACAAAAACAAGAATCTGATAATCCTATTGATAGTTTAACATAGCATCATCAATCATGGTAGGAAACAGAGAATTGCGATTGTTTGATATATTTAATTCTAACAGCTATTTACTTTGTATGCTTGTGGGCTAGGCTTGGTGCCTTGGTTGTTGGATTACGTACTTAGAAAACCTATATTCTGGCTCTTTCATAATGCGTATACGGTATTTTAATATCTAATAATTATACAAAAACCAGGAGCAGATAAAACCTGGATAGCCATGGTCAGAATAATAATTGCAGCATTTACTATCTTATCATCCCAAAATATCTTTTACAAGATAGACTATATAATCAATTTCAGGTTTTTGAAACTTGATCCGAAATAAGATTATAGTATCTACAGATATTATTGATATTCCTGAATGGTCGTACCAATAATAATAATAATTACTGAATGTATGGAGTTAGCACTAGTTACAATGCTTAGCACTATGTTAATATCCTTGTAAAAGTACATAAAAATATGGTTTTCATTAGAGTAAAAAAAGTAAAAGGTTTTGATTATTATTACCTAGTAAAGAGCCAATGGGATTCGAAAAAAAAGATCTCTACGCAACATACAATAAAATATTTGGGAAAGGCTGCCGATGTGACAATTGATAGCATCCCTCTAGAATACAAGAATAATCCGAGAATCTTATCCCTGATAGCGTCAGTTTCACAAGAACATGAAGACAAAGTAATTATAACAGCAACATTGAAAAAAAAGGTTTTTGAAGCATTAAAGGATGGAGAAATTGAGAAGATAGTAGATGTTGCAGGAAAATACAAAGAACAAGCAAGCTTAGCGGAATTTTATGATGATATATTAAGACCCGTTCTGTATGATGTAGGACACCTGTGGCAAGAAAATAAATTAGATATAGGAATGGAACATATCTGCAGTAACACAGCAAACAAAACAATTCATAAGATCACAGATTCAATAAAACCTAACGATAAAATGGAGAACATCATCATATGTACTCCTGACGGAGAACTTCATAATATAGCCTGCAATATCATAGAATCCTTACTCATTGAAAGAGGGTTTCAAGTTAATAATGTATCACCCTCAATTCCCACGGATTCAATGATTAGTTATATAAATGAAACTAAGCCACTTATGATACTTATTTCAGTTACCCTTAAGGATAGCATAGGATCAGCAGTAAGGCTCATAAAGAAGATCAGTAGTGTATTTAGTATTCCCATTTTGGTAGGAGGTCTGGCGATAAATCATAGTAGCGATATTGAAAGAAAAAACATAGAAGCCATTAGTCCTTATGTTAGAATAGTTGTAAACTCTCCATTAAGTACAATCGTAAAAACTGTTAAAGATATAACCAAGAGTAACAACACGAAAAATATAAGGGATCTTGAGCCAGAGTTGGCTGTTTAGCTAAAATTACCTCCTTTAATAAGACGCTGATGGAATAACAAAATGAAAAGTAGGTCAGACGAGAAGAAAT
>DATEOO010000500.1:0-2316 GCA_035274085.1 Candidatus Nitrosocosmicus sp. | reverse complement strand
GTATGAACTGAAAACCAATTAGCAATCGATTTAGCTATGCCATCCTTATCACAAATGGCGATAAGATATCCTTGTTCTTCTTGGACTATAGCAAAATAGTTCTCCTCGCCTACGGGTTCCCAATTGTTACTCTTATTATCTTTCAACGCAAGCGCAGGTAGCGCTGGAGTACCATCAGACAGAAAAGTTGATAATAATTCCTGTGCGTCTTTTACTCTCTTTTCGCCGATTTTCAAAGCAACGAAATATTGCATGATTTATCTACTAAAATACTCTAATATCTCCTTTATATCTTCTAATTCATTAGTATCTTGAATATTTTTATTTGAGATCTTGGCTAATCGAGAGTTTGATCGTTTAGATGCATATCTAAGTCCGGACTGAAAAAAGGGTGCAACATCGTCCTTTCTAATTGCTTTCCTATTAACAAAGTAATAGTTTGCTTGTAACACCATTTCAAGCTTGTCAAGTAGATGGATGCACTTTGATTCGAAAGATTTTTCCGATTGATATTCGTGCCATAATTCTGAATACCTATTTTTCAAGCTTTTTGAGTTTATCTTTTGTATAATCACATTAAACGCTTCATTCTCTAGTTTGCTTTTCGTATTTTTATTCATAGTTTCTGGGGTAATGTCACCGATTATCGATTCTGCTAGATCATGAATTAGTGTCATTTCGACAAGTTTTATTATTTTTTTACACGAATATCCATATTTCTCTGAGAAAAAAAACACCAAAACGATCATTAAAAGAGTATGGGATGCAACAGATTCTGCATTTGCAATATCCAATTTCTGTTTCCAGCCCGTTCTGGGTAATTCTTTTAATCTGTAAAAGTATTCTATAATATTTGATAGATTTTCTTGCTTCGATGTGTTTGCCCTCGCCATGAGATTTATAACTAATCATTACATTTGAAGAATTTGATTAACTACAAGACGAGGTATCTGGTCTACTAAGGCCGGAACATCGAAAGACTGGTCCACCAAAATGGTTAGTAAAGTGCCACCCACACACATAGCAATAGTAATTACAATAATATACAGTACATTAGTAATTTGACCCATGTTAGAATTTGTAATTTAAAATAATTTAACCTTTTGAATTATTGTATTCAAGTGATAGTTAACCACCAATAATATTAGTTTTGGATGATATTTAAGACATGGAGATGGCGATGGGAGTTAAGCTAGCACGGAGCTTTTTTACCAAAAATAACTCTGATAGCTATGATAGATTGGTAAAGCTTGCAACATTGGGGCAAGATTTGATCTGGAAAAACAAATTGGTTGAGTGTGTACCCAAGGGTTCGCTGGTTTTGGAGATGGCTTGCGGTACAGGAATTTTAACTTCGCTATTAAAAAACAACGGCAACATAGTATATGGGATTGATCTTACTTTTGACTACCTTTGTGAACTGAGCAAGAAAAAAATCGAGATCGATTCAGTAAACGGTACAGCAGAATTTTTGCCATTTCAAAATAGATATTTTGATTGCATTGTGGCATCTTATTTGCCAAAATACGTAAACTTAGATATACTGGTTGGTGAATGTTATCGCGTTTTGAAACAAAAGGGACTGCTCATACTTCACGATTTTACTTATCCAACGAAAATTGCTTATCAGTTGGCTTGGAAAATTTATTTTAAAATCATCAAGACTCTTTGGAGGCCTAATAGGAAATGGATCAGTGTGTTCAACGAACTAGACAAACTCATTATTAGCAACCATTGGGATTCAGAGATAAGGTCAATCCTTAAATTACATGGCTTTGTCCATATATGCAAGCAGTCTAAAACGTTCGAAACTGCTGCCATAATTTCAGCGTACAAAGATGAATGACGACTCCAGACTAAATGAGTGGTTCGTACCCAAGTTTGGTCCCCGAAGATTTCGAATGTTTTGTGGAATGCTTTTTCTTCCGTACACCGGCATGTGTATTTCATTTGTCGTCTGGGGTAGCTTGATGAGTGGTTCACCTGATTACGAGAAAGTTGCAATTTTGGTATTAATTTATTTTGTTGGCTTAGGAATTGGGGCACATGTGGCAGATAATATCGGCTCCAAAAAGATAAAACCGTGGGATGATTTATTCACCAAAAAACAGTCATGGATAATCATACTAGCTTGTTTGGGTTTTTCTTACGGGCTGGGATTATATTACGCTCTTATGTATGCTCCACTGTTAGTAATTATTGGAATTATAGAAGGCTTTTTCCTTTTTGCCTACAACTTTGAGCTTTTTATGGGAATGTTTCACAAGAATTATTGGTTTGCATTATCCTGGGGTGTGTTACCATTTATTGCGGGGT
>DATEOO010000499.1:0-3919 GCA_035274085.1 Candidatus Nitrosocosmicus sp. | reverse complement strand
AATCAATCAATCAATGAATCAATGAATGTATCAATCAATGAATCAATCAATGAATCAATCAATGAATGAATGAATCAATCAATCAATCAATGAATCGATCAATCAATCAATGAATCAATCAATCAATCAATCAATCATTTAGCAATATATTTATTTTATCGCAGAATAACAGATTTGTTATGAATATTAACCCTCCCGTTGACAGGCTGACTCTTGTTTCCCTGTCTCTTATTATCATCCCAATCTTTATTCTGGTATTTTCAAGCTCCCATTGGACTTCAGAAATTTACCTATATGGCCAAGAAACAA
This sequence comes from Candidatus Nitrosocosmicus sp., assembly GCA_035274085.1. Lineage (GTDB taxonomy): Archaea > Thermoproteota > Nitrososphaeria > Nitrososphaerales > Nitrososphaeraceae > Nitrosocosmicus. The sequence goes on along the minus strand of DATEOO010000499.1, from coordinate 3,610 downwards.
ATTCTTCTAATAATGATGAATTTTTAGCAAGTATTAATCAAACTTATCTGTCTTTAATTCCGCTAATGATAGCGGAAGTCCAAAATACCAATGCCAGCGATATTCCTATCAAACAAATAATGGAGGCAACTCCTTCCAACGCAACAGCTTTACAAGATATTGTCAAAAATAATTCTAATAAAACAGCTCAAAGCAACGATAGTATTACTTTAAACAATGCTACGGTCAACAACAGCAATCCATCTAGACCTCAGGATTTAATTCCAGCCGTTGTTAATTTGACTCAAAATACCAATGCCAGCGACATTTCTATCAAAAATATAATTAATACTGTTCCTTCCAACGTAACAGCTTTACAAGATATTGTCAAAAATAATTCTAATAAAACAGCTCAAAGCAAAGATAATATTACTTTAAACAATGCTACGGTCAATAACACCAACAGCAATCCATCTAGACCTCAGGATTTAATTCCAGCCGTTGTTAATTTGACTCAAAATACCAATGCCAGCGACTTGGGATTCATGCGGATTATCAATGCATTGCCAGGATATGATAACTCAATCAAATAATACGAATTTTCTAAAACAGTCTCACAAATGAGATTTTGAAATAATGACCGAATAATATATTTAATATTTAATCTGTTTTCGAATTGTCTGCATAGGCATCCATAATCCTATATCTTATATATTTGTCATCAAGGGAAAATTTTGGTGGATGTGGATCATTAGTCTCAGATTTACAAATTGGACACTTGTTTTTTAACGTATATTGCTTGCACAGTCTACAAATTCTAATTCGGTGCTTCATTGCTATTTGAGTGGCTAAATGTTTGTATGAGTCTTCTTTGATTCTTCCCTGGTAAATTTAAAAGTGCCCGAATTTTTTTCTATATTCGTCTTTATTTTTTCTATTGCATGATTGAGTGCTTTCTCAGCAATTTTGAAATTCTCCGCTGTAACTGTGATCCTGTATTTTGGGGCACCTATGTAAGTAATATCTATTTTAGAATTATTTTTTGTTCCATCTACCGATCCTAAAATACTCTTAATGGTGTCGATACCGTCTCCTTTCCTTACTGTAATATCTAGAACTGCCCTAACTTCAATATGTGGAATCTGAATTTTTTTACTTTCTAGCTGTATCGCGTCAATTACTTCTGGTTTTAAATCAAGGGTAGATAGTACTTCAGGACCCTTAATGGCTACAGCTTCAAAAGCATCATAGATAAAATCATATTTCTGATTTATTTTTTCTTCAATTTCTCTTATGCTATTTTGATCATAACCAAGATTAGTCTTTATGACATCCATAAAATTAGCACCTTTTTCATCTTTTTTTACCTCCATGACTTTTGCCTTCTTTTCTTCACCAGTAACCTGTTTTAACGAAAGATCTACTTCTGATCTTATTGGGTTAACTCTGATTACCTTGAGGACTGTTTTTTGTTTAGCCTTTACATATCGCTCTATATTTCTGATCCACCCTGTAGCAATTTCTGAAATATGTAAAAACGCAGTAAGATTGTCATACTCGTCAAGGGTTACATACGCTCCATGACCCGTGACTTCTTTGACTGTAACTATAACTATTTCTCCCAAATCGGGGAGTTTTTTTGTTTCTGAAATACTCACTATGTTTAAACCAATTTGTTAGATTAATTAATTTTGCTTTTATGAACCTCTAATAATCAATACCTTTTTTTGCCTTAATTCCTTTTTTATATGGATGCTTGATTTCCATCATCTCCGTAACCAAATCAGCAATTTGAAATATTTTTTCTGTCAAGAGGTTTCCAGTCAATATCACGGTTACCTCAGGCGGTTTTGAATCGAGGAGTGAAATAATTTCTTCCTCTTCAATAAGTCCTAGCTTCAAGGCATAATTAATTTCGTCTAATATGACAATACTATATTTTCCAGAGCCAATTTTCTCCTTAGCAATTGCCAATGCATTTTTTGATGACTCTATATGCTCTTTGAAATCATGATCGTCATCTATTATGCCCACAAACCCTTTCCCTGTTATTACTAATTCAAAATTTGGTTTTAATCTATTGGAGCTATATATTTCTCCGTAATTCCATTCTCCTTTTATGAACTGAATCATGCAGACATTCAATTCATATCCTATTGCTCTTAACGCTACACCTAGAGCTGCAGTAGTTTTACCTTTTCCATTACCATAATACACAATAATCAATCCTTTGTCCACTGCCATCTCCTATATTGTCGTTTCAAGTTTACTGCGCCTCTCTATTTATTATGTGCATTCTATGTAAATAACAGCTGATAGATCCTAGTTTGTCTAGAACCTTAGACCTGTTTCGCTATACTATTTAGTAGTTAATATCCAAGAGATGTTTTCCAATTTTATATGTCGGATATTTACACCATGAAAATTCAAATTATACAATATTGACAAACCGCAATTAGTTTAAAATAACTCGACAGCTTTTTGTTCATATAATTATAGCCTATGTTCCAGCTAACTCCAAACGAGATCAAGTTCATAAGAGAAAATGAGCTTTGTAGATTAGCGACTTCTTTTAAAGATAAACCTCATGTAGTACCGGTTTCATACATATACGAAGACAATTTTTTATATATTTCAACTGATTACAATACAAAAAAGTTATTCAATATTAAAAGAAATTATAATGTCAGTTTGGCTATAGATAATTACAAACCAAAATTCAACAAAGGGATCACTATAAACGGGATAGCCCGAATAATTGAAAAAGGCCAAATTTATAAGAACGTTTATCTGCTTTTTTATCGCAAATTTGAGTGGGTTCGAGACGACCCATGGAATGAAGGAGAAGCACCTTTTTTAGCAGTAAAACCTACTACAAAGGTTAGTTGGGGGATCCATTAATTTGGACATCAAGTTTCAGTTAGAAAACGCAGCCGGAATAGTCTGCAAAGTCATATATCCTATCTCTATTACCTCGTTTAATGGAAGCGGTACAGAGGTTGCTGTTTGTACGCTCTCGAGTATGAATCTATTGAAAAAGATTTCTAGTGATGCTATTATGAACAATCTCTTGATAGTAGGGCGTTTGTTTTCTGAAAACAAAGGGATCGATCAGCTAATTGAGTTTTGTACAAAGCATCCAAGTTTAAGATATTTAATTTTATGCGGCAAGGATGCCAATGGTCACTATCCCGCTGATGCGTTGATCAATTTAATTCATTTCGGATTAGACGAAAATAAAAAAATAATAGGTACAAGGGCTCCTCATCCATTCATAAAATGCAACCCAAACCTAGTAAACAAATTTAGGGAACAAATAGAGTTAATTGATATGCGTGAATGTTATGATTTAGAAAAGATAATTAAGAGGGTGAACGATCTCACTTGATTTTCTTACTACAAAGCAGCTGATTTGGTTCTACTTCTTGTGTTTTTTTATCTTTAGTAATCGATACAGAGCCTGTTTGGCCTCTTTTCTCTCGACTTTGAATATATTCTCTATATTCCTCATCAATTTCCATGGCTGCTTGAAGTATCTTGCTTCTTATTGTTTTAGATGAATTAATGAACATCTTTGTATCTTTGGGAAGACAATGACCTCCTATTCCATCTCTTGGTTCTAGTACTTCTA
>DATEOO010000498.1:0-5334 GCA_035274085.1 Candidatus Nitrosocosmicus sp. | reverse complement strand
AATTAGTTGACTGTATATTGTTATTATATATTATAAAAAAGATGTTACTTAGTTGTTGATGGATTGGCCTTGTATTCAAAGTGCGTATTTTAACTATGTCTTTGATTATCAAATAAGGAAATAAAAAAGGATTAGTTAACTAGATTCGAGTTTTTGTTTTACCGTTTGTGCGGCTTGTTGAACACCTTGTCGTATTTTATCCTCGGCTTGACTTCCAGTCAAAAAGTTAGCAATTTTTCCACCTGTAGGTAGCTCATAGTTTATTGTGTGGGTGACTCTTGTAGAATTGTTGCCGTTGCCCTGGAATTCCTGTGTGCTTTCCCAACTCTGAAATGGACCTTCAGTTTGTCTTGTAACCAATCGCTTATTTTGTTCTTTTTGAGCAACTTCTAGAATCATTTCGTCCTTTTTACCCATGTATTCACCTTCAACTTTCATTTCGGAACCTTCTTCACTTTTTTGTCCTGACAGGTTTTCAGATTCCTTTACTATATCACGAGGCCATGATTCCTTTATGTTATCTGGATTAGTATAATACTCAAAAACTCTATCTAAGGGTGCATTGATTTCAACTTCGGTTCTAATTGATGTCATGCAAGATTAATACATAACATATGTTATATAGCTGATTATTTTCAATCAATCACAATATCTAAAGCAATTGTTACCAGTAACTCAGAAATGTTTAGAAATCACTGAGGACAACTATATTATCGATGCAATATTTAAATATAAAAAATTATTCATGATAGAAAATGACTGAAGGAATTAAGAATATATTCCAGCCATCTTTGAAAAACAAATTTTTGGTTGAAATTGTTGGGACATTTATCTTAGTATATGCAATTTGCTCTGCTGCAACCGTTTATTCTGATAGTGGACAACTAGGTGTAATTGGAATCGGTCTAGTCCACGCATTGGTCCTCACAGCCATAGTTTATGCCATAGGATATCGCTCTGGTGCACAGGTTAATCCTGCGGTCACAATTGGTCTGTTAGTTGCCAAGAAAATCGGAGTAAAGGAAGCCATTGTTTACATAATAGCTCAAATTATTGGAGCAGTATTAGCTGCAGCGGTAGTATATTCAATCTTTGGCTCTCAAATGGCAGCTAGTGTAACCCTGCCATCAGATGACAATGTAGTTAGAGCTCTTATTTTAGAGACGGTGATGACATTTACATTAGTATATGTTGTATTAGCCACAACCACTTCAAAGAACTTTAAGATAGTGCCCTTAGCTGGAATAGCCATAGGCTTCACACTTGGACTTAATGTTATATTTGGAGGCTCAATTACAGGTGGTTCATTGAATCCAGCACGCTCCTTTGGTCCTGCTTTAATTACTTGGACTTTTGAATATAATTGGATTTATTGGATAGCTCCAATTGTTGGTGGATTAATAGCAGCAGGAGTATATAAAATATTACACACGAAGGAAGAAGAAGAAAGTGAACAACTTCCTCAAAAATAATCTTTTCATCCTTTTTAGTCTGAAACCTTATTGCTTTTCTAATAGATACAAGTAAATCTTAGGTTGATGAAATACTACATTCTCAAAGTAAATGAACATGGATTGTCACAAGACTAAAACTAAATGGGAACGTACCATGGATTCCTAATTCTGTGGACTTCGGATCCATATGATATATAGGAATTGTTAATTAATTATATTTTGTTTTAAAGAAACGATTTACCTCGATTTATAATAAAACTTAAAGATTACAACGGGCCCAGTGGTTTCCGCTGAATTTTCACTCCTAAAAGAGGACTCGTTAACTATACAAATGGATCAATAAACATTTTGTAATTCTTGGAGAAACACAGCCGCGAGAGAAGGAATATGAACCCTTGGATTTGGGATGTGGATTCTGCAAGATAATTATGAACTAACATAAATCTACCTACTCCTAGATAATCTTGTAATTATTTGTATTAATCTTATAGGTTCTGGCCTGTGGGGTAACCAATTTGACTATATTATGGAGTTCACATAGGATAAATATTGCAAATAATCAACTTTCATTTTTTCATCTCAGTTATTTTAAGATATAATATTTTTTTGTTTTTGACCTATTCGTAAGAGTTATTACATCTAAATAAGTTTCATTTTAGAAATATAATTGAAGAGTTCTAATAGAATCCCAGTATTTAAACATAGTTCAATAAGTTTATGTTTAATTGTGGATTTTGATGACTATTGTGTGTTATTCGCAATACTTATATTTTAGTAAAGGTATCATAAACTATGTCTTTTGAAATTAGGGGAAAGCTTGTCGATCCTAGTTCATCACCACCAAAACCATTATCAAATTATACAATAAAGGTATTTGATCAGGATCCTTTTCCTGGATCCCTCGATGACGATGAGCTAGGAAAGGCGGTTACAGCGGATGACGGTTCCTTTCGAGTCAAGTTCAAATCATCTGATTTTAGTGAAGTATGGGATCCAAGCGATCCACAACTATATTTCCAAATCTTTGATTTAGATGGTAACTTGATTCATACGACAAGCATTGTTACTCCACCCTACCTACCATTTACAAATCCATTAGAAGCAAGTAACTGTGAAGCTGTGGTAATAGGATCTGGATTTGGGGGAACGATTACCTCATTGTCCTTAGTAAACAAATTTGTAAAGGATGCAGAAAGCAATCCGACAGCACCTAAAAAGAAAATAGTAATTTTGGAAAGAGGACAATGGTGGGTAAGTCATGAATTACCTGTAAGTCCAAGCTCTCATGAACTGAGTGAAAAACCAACTGTGAAAAAAGGTATCAGAGAGTTTTTAGAAACTAACAATCTACCTTATAATACATGGCCATATCCAGACAACATAAATGGATTATCCCAAATGTTAGACAATCTACATAATAGTAATAATAGACGGGGGTTACTAAATTATCGAATTTCATCTAAAGTTCATACACTAACAGCAAGTGGAGTTGGAGGTGGATCATTAATTTATACCAATGTAACTGAGGAGCCGTTGGAAAGTGTAATTGATAATTGGGATTCTAGCTTGAATATTGGGATTAACTATGCTAATCTTTCTCCATTCTTTAATATGGCTCGCGGATTTTTGGGAGTAAACAAAATTGTAACAAATTCATCTATGGGCGATGTCAAGCTACCGAGGTCCAAAGCATTTCATGATGCTGCAAGGAAAATGAAAAATGAATTACCAGCTGGAACTATAACTAACAAGGCATCATTTGATTCAACCACCGCCTCAAAGTTGGATGAGGATATTTTTGCAGCCGACTTATCAATAACTGATATACCGTTTAGAAAGGATGACTATTCCTTATTTAGTAAAAAGAATCCTCTCTATGATCAAACACCTCCACCTCCACCAACACTACCACCATACCAGAACGTAATGAACGCAATTACTGGAAATACTCAAATGCAAGAAAAAACAGCGCTTTTCTTAAGAAAGTATTTTGAAGAACAAAATTCATGTCAACGACAAGGTAGATGTGCGATAGGTTGTATTCCAGGAGCACGTCATACAAATAATAAAAAATTATTTGATTATCTAAAAGACGCTGTAAAAAAAGATCACTTTGAGGTAAGAGCACTGGCAGATGTATATGATATAGAGCCATTGTCAGGCCCTACCAACAAATATAAAATATACTATAGAGATTACGGTGCAAGAGATAAGAAGGATATTTCCTTTAACTGGAATGTAGGATCCCAAGCATTCAAGCTTGAAGCAACTGTATACAAATTCATTACAGAAGGTAGAGAAAAAACTATAGAATGTAAGACATTGATTCTTGCAGCTGGAGCAATTGGAAGCACAGAAATTTTATTAAAATCATTATCTACCACACGCAATACCGGACAAAAGCTTAAACTCAGCACTAGAGTGGGTAAGGGCTATTCAACAAATGGAGATTTGTTAGGAGTCGTTACACCCACCAAGGATAATATTCATGCGACAAGAGGACCTATGGTGACATCAGCTATCAGGTTTAAAGAATCTCCAAACTTTGTATACACTATAGAGGATACGGGTATTCCAAAAATATTTGCAGGTTTATCAAGCCTATTGCCACGTGCCGGTATATTTAGAGAGTTACTTGTATCAGTAGGTTCTGAATCAATAAATAATTTGATGGATATTATCACAAGTAACCTTTCAGGAATATCTTTAGGTACAGATAGTTCTATCGTACTTTCAGAAAAAGATTTGGATAAAACTCTGATACTTTCTGGAATGGGAACTGATACTTCAGATGGTGAAATAAAGTTAATGGATGGATGGAAAAACAATAATAACCGAAACATGAATGACTGGAACGTAATAAATGTCGACTTTGATCTTAACAAGTTAGCACCCATAATTGGAAAGATTAGGGCTTCTATGCAGCGCATTGCAAAAGAAATTGGTGAAAAAGGCTCTTCCAGTTTTTCAACTCCTCTATGGGATCCAAATAATATAAGTAAAAATATAACGGCAGTGGTTCATAATCTGGGCGGATGTTCTATTGGCAAGGACCGAAATAGCGGAGTAGTTAATAATTTTGGTAAAGTTTACAAAGGTGATGGAGCCTCATTGACTGATACCTATGATGACTTTTATGTAGTGGACGGGGCAATTATTCCCACATCTCTAGGTGTAAATCCTTCATTAACTATTTCTGCACTGGCCTTTAGAATAGCAAAAGAAATAGTACAGTCAATAAACCTTCTTCCAGTAGAGGAAGTTACTATAGGAACAGAGAAGTTTTACTTCTCTAAATAATTTTTGCTGTCTTGCTATATATGGTGGGTTTGAGTCCTATTATATTCAGCTTGTGGATATATAACAAGATGATCGTTTGAATAATACAAATTAAGGGGCATAACATAAGAATTCCTAATAACGTCTTACGTTCGAGAAACCTTTACCTATCTATTGATGCGAATAAATATTTAGTTTTATTTCCGCTTTGTCCTTCAAGATTATATTTCTATAATCATCTACTGACTTATCATTAACCGTGGCATTTACCACCTTGTCCTTAGTATCAAGTCCACCCCATATTCTCAAAAATTCTTCAAGAGTGTAATCCCTTTCTATTACTGAACCAACTGTTATTCGTCCTTTGTCGTTTGTAGTATAAATTGGAGCCATTCCCGGCATATTGGTCTTACCTTCTTCATCCATCGGCATTCCTGGATATCCAAGTTTATCAAGACTATGGTCCTTCCATAAATGCTTGTCAATTTATTTTTAATCCTCTTAATTCGTTTAAGGTTGGCGAGTCATTCCTAAATTAAGATAGTTAAATTTGATTTATATTCTCTTTTGTAAGGTCTTTTTGTTTTAGTTGATATGCCAT
>DATEOO010000497.1:0-5819 GCA_035274085.1 Candidatus Nitrosocosmicus sp. | reverse complement strand
CTGAAAGAATTATCGTTAGCTTTTCATTTTTTAGGATGTGTATGCTTCTTTGCGCTTTCTGATGAACCTTTTGTTTGACCGCATGTATGTATTATCCTTTATTGCATTACAGATATATGAGAAGATTTAGTAACAGCCCCGATATTAGCAATAGACAGGTCAGGTTTTCCTATGCTTGTTATAATACAGGAGTTGGCAGTTTTAGCTGTTTTAAATAGTTTCATATATTACTTATTATGATAACAAAATTGATTATAGGAAAATGGATAAATAGTTTCTGTAACAAATTAAGAAAAAATACCAAAGATAATAATTCGGCATCATCTTCAAGAGCAGGAGACCCGAATCAGCCGATTAATGGATAGTGAAACTCATTCAGGAATTCTGTATGAATATGAGATTGTTCATATTGTAGGCGAGTTATTAATATAGATGAAAGGGGTTTATTTCAAGTGAATCACAAATTGCGGTGCTTTGGTTTTCCAAGGTATAGCAGAAAACTTGATTTTCAACACTCAAGTAGGAATTTAGATTTGTAAATGATATTTCCAAATAAATATCAAGAAGGTCTACTTTTTTAATCTCATATTGAGTAAAGTTTAACTACTTATCCATTACTTCAGAAATGTGATACTTTACACACAATTTTGATATGAGTTATAAATAATGCTGCACTAACAATTACAATGTCAGAAGAACCTCTTAACAGAAAAGACGACGTCCAAGAAGATGTTGGGGACACTGCCGAAAATGTGGAAGATAGTTTGGATGAAGCAGGAGATAAAATGAAAGCAGGTGCCAAAGCAATGGCAAGCAAAATAAGTGACCCAGATAGAGACATGGGTACAGAATACGATAAAGAAAAGCTCAAAGAAGAAGCTAAAGACTTTTAGAATAAATCCAACTATTTTTATTTAGGCATTATACATTTTTAATCCAACTAGTGAATATAGAAAATCAGATTTTTACCTCATTTTAATATAGTTATAAAGTATCATACTTATTCTTATGTTGCAATACAAGTAGCAGGGTTTCATAGTAGGATTGAGGTAAATAGATAGTCCATATAGCAACTTGACGAGGTTGTAATTTACCTCTTTCCTATTTATTTTGTCGATTATTATCATTAAATACTATCTTAAACTTTGATATTCACCTTTACAGCGTACTAAGGTTCATCTGCATTACTTCTGGAGATGAGGAATAAGATGTCATCTGGCAGACACAACATCTTTTCCCTATTCCTCATCTCTGGTCAAAAAACACTATTAGACATGTTTTAATTTGAACATCGATAGTAAATACGCTTAGGTAACAATAGATAAAATGATTATCTATCTTTTTTTATTTGGGTTTAATCAGATATACTTCTCAAAATGTAGATGTAAATTAAGTTTTCCACTGATTTATTAAAGAGCGCAATGGTAAAGAATATTATAAGGGCCTTTACCTTGTTGGGAAACACACCTATTCATCAGGATGATAGAAAGATAATCCCCCCAAGAGCACAACTATGGACATAGGGAAGCTAAAACCTTGGGAGCTAAAATCATGGTCACAATAAATAGATGAATTGGCACCTAACAAATTTAAGCAGTCATAATTGGTCTAATATTATTCTAATAAATCTAATATCCATGGTTAACAATAGCCATTATATTCGAATTCCATAATGGGTAAAACTGCTGCCTAACTTTATTGTGGTACCTTCTTTTTCATGAAATATTTTTATAGTATCCTTATTACTTTTACGAAAGTTATGGTAATAACATCAGATGTTCATCAAAAAACTAACACGTATGTTAATACAAACAGCGCATTGGAAAATGAAATACACCATAGAAATTCTGACACATCATGTAATAGCGTAGACTGTATCTTCAAACCCATCTCAAGATGTACTATCTGCTTAAAGTATTGTTGTTATGTGCATGCAAGCCAACATACTCACTCAATGGATAATTTTGAAATCTTAAAATAATTTTAATTTATATTATTTGTCACGATATTGCCCACCAGCTAACAGAGGACTGAATGGTTAGTACGTTCGATATATAGTCAGAATGATTTCTAACAATAACTAGTAGTTACGTATTTTTTTAGCCGTAAAAATGTGGCTGGATTCGTGATTTGACATATGGGTATGAGTGGAGTCATTATGTGCAAAATCTATTGTAGCATCATGATTGAATTTGTTATGAATTTTAGAGTAGTTCCTTCCGTATATCAAATTCATTTTCCTTTCTGACAAGTTCCTGAACAGGTAGGCCGGGGTTATCTTGTTAGTCATTTTGCATAGTAAAAGGCTCAGTATCATGATTATAACACTGTCTTTCAGTCACATTAGGGTTAATCCGGCATTTAAAGATAGAAATTCAGTATCCACTAAGGTTATTCTGGTGCTCCTAATCAACTAAAGCAATTTAGTGACTCGGATAACTATATTAACAATCTTTTTAAATTTGACATCTAATGTAAAAATATGTCACTTTTATCAAAAACTGAGATTCAATTCCTGCAAGGTCAAAAACAAGTATCAAAATCTTATGAATATAAACTAAAATCAATTATCAAAGTAAAGATTTGTACTTTGTTTGAAAAAGAGCTACCGCTATTATCTCAAATGTTTCCTGATTTATTGAACCTTACCAAAATTAGTAAGGAAGAAGGTCTTTCGAGTCGCAGATCCCGGATTCAAATCCCGGCCGGAGCATCCTCTGTTTGGGATATTGAGGCCAATTTGGGCTTCGTTTTATGATGTTTGTTTCGCTAGAATCTGTATACAGTTTTTCATTTACTGTATACAGTATTTTATCGTAGTATATATCACAGCTTAGGCATGAATATCCTATCTTCTTCAGGATTCCTAATCTTCCTGTTCTGATATATGTTGAGTTCAAACCCTGATTGCAAAAGGTGCATTTGGTCAAATGATTGTTAGAGTATTTAAATCCGTGAGCTTAAAAGTTTTCGTCATATCGCGATTGAAAGGCCGCAATGCTTGACCGGATTCTGTGACCCCTTATCTAACAAGCTCCGACGACAACCTATTCAAAGTTGATGGTAAAATATTGAACTAATCAAAAACCACTATCATTGTTAATCCTTTGAAGAAAGTATCTGGCTTTCCAATGTGGTAATCATGATGTCCTTACTCATTTAGGTTGATATGGAACCGGCTCTCTAACTAGTTCAAAGTGCGCGATAACTTAATCTAATTGTTCCCTATATGTCTGGATACAAGTGGAAGTTCCCTATGCAAAACTTTAATCTTTTTCATTATAAAACATATCAACATTCTCTCATATGATGGAGAGACTTGTTTTTGACCCTGAATATACAAGATTTCAGTTTTTGATAGGATGATTAGACATTGTAAGTCTCATCAAGAATTAAGCTTTTTTGTGATAATGAAAGAAAACAAGTATAATACAAGTCCAAATTTCTTCCCAGTATGTTTAAAAAAAGTGCTGTTTAGAGGCTAAATTGAGTATCTGAGGGGCGTGTCGGCCTTCAACATTTGTATGCTATCGTAATTAGTACAATCACCAAGTACTATTACGAAAAAAGAGAAACAGATCCGAGCTAAGTTACTTGAAATAGAAGAATTCTGTGGTTATGAGGGACATACAACAGAAGAAATGCAAGGCGAGATTCGAGCTTTAAAATTTGTTTTAAATATATCACACCAAGATATTTGATCGACTTTTAAACTTACATGCAGGACAAGTTGATTGGAATCATCAATTCAACTTCATTATGAAGTTAAATTTTTGACGTTAACTGATACGCATATTTACGCTGCGTAAAGCATAAGTAGTTGGCTTCACTCTGTTACCAAATGGGTCGAAGTATCCCTTCGTTTAGACAGCTGATTGAGATAGAGCGGTTGAATTGGTCTGAATTTAAGAAAGGACTTTTAACAAAGAATGAGAAAGTAGCGTTTGATATCATTTTTGAAAATGCGAGACTATATACGCAATATCTATCTAATGCCAATAGACCTATTCCAATAGAACCTATTATGATGGGTGCTTTGTTCCATAACTACAAGACACTTTTGAAGCTAAATAGTGAGCGCAAGTTAAACGAAGATTCAATATTAAAGAAAGTCGCAGTGATGGAAAGAGAGCAACCTACATGCAAAATATTGTTTGATAAAACTAGTGAAAGATGGCGCGGCCTACTCTATGCCATTCATAGAGATGAAAGAGAACAGATATTAAGAATGTTCGCGGATTGTTGTGATAGTTTGGGAGATGGGGCGGCCAAGGTGGTAATGGACAAGAATTCCTTTTTATCTCTCCACCTCTTTTTATGTATTATAAAACAGAATCAAGATCTAATATTGAGAATCAAGAATTCATCTAAGAAAGAAAACATCAAGTCTAGTGGTACTTTGTTTGACTTTATAAATTAAAAGACTTTAACCTTAACAACAGGCCATGGCTTTTCAAACATCAAGAATCCTTACGAACAATTTAGAAAAAGGATTGGGAGATACCGTCGCCAAATATTCTTAAACTTTATGACTTTTAAAATATTCTTCATAAATCTAACAAATCTTAGAGGGCCATGTAAGGTTAGAGGGGTTGAGGTTTACGAATCATGGGAACAATTGGAGGAAATTCGTCCACCTGTATTGTTCCAAGGGTCTCAAAACCATGCCGTTTATACAAAGAAATATTTCTGGGATTAGATGACTCAAGGTAAGCCAGTACATTTTCGTTATCACATTTGGTTGTGGCATACTGCATTAGTGCAGAACCCAATCCTTTACCATGATAATATGGATCGACACCTAGAAGTGGTAAATACCAATGGGGTTCGCTGGGGTGGTAGTTACCCATTTTATCAAAAACCAGAGTGACAATAGCTTGGGCTTCTTTTGATGTAGTTTGCTGCAATAGTCCTATCAATGCATCAACATCGGGATCAACATGTGGAGGAAGCCATAGAGCTGCACCTGCATAGTTCCCAATGTAATGAGCACTCTTGTTAGAAAACGCTTTTCCTCCAAAGGCTTTAGCAAAGCTTGAAAAGTTTAAAAGATATTTCTGTGAGTCCGGCCATACCCAACGTGTAGCTGGATCGGCGACAAAGGCCAACTTTAAGGCGTCAATAACAGCATTTGCCTCTGATTCAACGGCTGTTTTAACTTCAAACGTCGTCATGATTTAACCAATGTTGAGTGTGAACATGTTGGATATTAACATTCTATTAATGAATATTGACTATAGGAATTGGATGCAAAATAACCTCAATTTGGATCGCCATCGCCTTTTTTTGAAAACAATTCTTTTTAATTTTTCTACCCCTTTTCATAATACAAATGCATCAAAAGTCTCTCAATGTTTTAATCAACCTAATGACGATTTCTACAACAATTTTGATTGATAAGGTTCACTCCATCTCATTGTTTTTGTTTAAAATCCCATATATTATCATTAAATAGTATTTTATACATAATATTATGCTCTACTATGTTTAACGAGAAGGGCTTCATTCCTGGGATGGGGTAAGACATACTTTCCCTAGATCCTGTTCTTAAACCCCATGCCTGGTTTCACAATTTTCTTCCATCAACATTCTCATAATATCATATCCAGGCAAGACTTAAAGCGCGCTTTAAAAAACACTTGAACATATTGATATGTTTGAGGATACGAGATTTAGAAGAGAGAATGAGTAACATCATACTAAATCATAATGATTAAAAAAGTTAGGTAGGAGAGTAACGAAACGGATGGTCGTTAGAACCGCTACCATAACAATGAATTACCCGGTATGGACAAGGGAACCCTGTATGATTATGGTCA
>DATEOO010000496.1:0-2366 GCA_035274085.1 Candidatus Nitrosocosmicus sp. | reverse complement strand
ATTGTAAAAGTGTGGTCCGTAGTAGATTAATTAGTAAGGAGTTATTGAAATTAATTGAGACTAATAAGGGTTATGTAGGATGAAGTTATCTAATCGATTTCAAGGGTTGGATGCACTGAGAAGCAGAGGTTTGGAATGGGTGTATATCGAACAGCCGACCAGGGAGAAAATGGATGTGGTTTCCAAGGAGTATTCACTCCATGAATTAAATATTGAGGACTGTTTGTCCAAAAATCAATTACCCAAAATTGATAGGTATGAGGATCACGTTTTTATTATTTTACAATTTCCGACGACCCAAAAACAAAAGACTTCTCCTAGATTTAGTCAACTTTCGCTATTTATTGGAAAAGACTTTTTAATATCTATTCAACATGGTGACTTGAAACCACTCTCTGAAATATTCCAAGCATGCAAAATGGACAATGGGAAGAATAAACAAAACATCATGGGAAGTTCTCCAGGATACCTTTTGCATTCAATATTAGATGCTCTGGTAGATGATTTGCTTCATATATTGATGAAAGTAATAGGCAATCTAGATGATATTGAAGATGCAGTTTTTGATGACAAGGTGGCTGTCGCAAAAGAAATCTCTATGTTAAGACGGGAAATAACTACACTTCGGCGGATAGTGATCCCTCTAAAAAGAATCATGCTCGAAATCATCTCAAGGGACGTAAAAAAATTCTCTACCGATGTAGAAGCAGAAGATCTAATTTCTTATTTTAATGATATAAATGATCATGTTTCCAAAGTACTTGAAGCACTAGACGAGTCAAAGGAAACCATCGAGATCTATAAAGATACAGATCACATGTTAAGCAGTGAGAAAACTAACAAGATATTGAGCTTCCTAACAATCCTTTTTACGTTATCAATTCCAGTAACAGTAGTTGGAACCTTTTACGGAATGAATATCAATATCCCTGGAAGTACGAATTATAGCTACAATATAATCGATTTTACGCCCTTAATTATAACTGCTTGTTTTTCAATTGGTTCAGTGATCATAATGCTATACTATTTCAGAAAGCTAGGATGGCTTAACAATCTTACAAAATAACAAAAGGTCAAGAAAGATAGGTCCTTTTTATTTTGATGACTTTTCTAGTTCTATATATTATACAATAATTTTCAGTGTAATTTTATAATACATTGATACTTTTTAACCAAAGGAAAATAGAACAGGAGTTGTCGCAGTTTTTAATTTTGCAGCAATAATAAAGAGTTTTGCATAGGTAATGCATTTGCACAAAATATCACCACCATGTATATCCTAACGACACTAAAACAGGTAGAAATTCTGAAGGATAGGAATGGAATATCACTGCGATTTTGAAAAACGATAAAGCCATCACCAATCGATCCAGTAAATGACCTCGAAGATAGTCTTTTAATTAACGAAAATGAAATTACTAATCATCATGTATTTTCTTTTTGATACAATGGTCACTTTGATTATATTTTACAAGGTCAGAGATTTCTGTCCTTTGCCCAGGTGTTAACGGCATCTCGAATTTTTTTAGAAATTCTATTCAATTCAGTTAGTATTTGAGATTGATCTTCAGTACCGAGTGCTTTTGCAACCATTTCATAACCCCATATAGTTTGTGTATGAACTAGTTTATTATTTTCAGAAGATGTTCCGGTTTCAAACATTTTTCTAAATGCCAAATGTGAAAAATTCTGGCCTGGAGAAGCCCCATGAAAGTGTAGAATGTTTGGCCTAATTGAAACAATTTCGCCAACATTGAGTGGTTTAATAATCAGATTCTCAAAAGTACAATCCAATAATGAATTAGTGGTGGTATTAGTATCGATTTCGCCGATTACGCCATTTCCGTACAATGGAACTAAGAATTGTTCAGTTTCATGAAAATGAATAGTAGTTAACGCACCACTAGAAAATTCTACAAAATATACTTCTTGATCATCACTACTAGATTCATTATAAATCTCTCTAATTATTGTCTCACCGTCAAAATAATAAGGATTAACTTTTCTTTCATTGGAATAGTAAAGATTTTTTTTATTCACATTCATCGTTTAAAAAATCTAGAATTTATTCTAATTGGTTTAGATATTCTCAATGAGCATAAATGTTCAGGAGAGTTGATCAGCTATAACGTGGTTGCTATATAGAAGCTCGATAGTAATTACGCATGCAGAAACGACAACAGGATGCTATAGATTATATCAAGAATGAAATTTGATACAAGGGGTGCTTAATCACGACCTCAGAGAAAAATATTTGTAGATTAAGGCCAAATTGAAAAGTTTCAGAATGCTAGTTTCAGTACCTTTGTCCTATCACGGATGCCAAGCAGCCTAAATCCAGACTACCAGAAATTTCCCTTATCAGA
>DATEOO010000495.1:0-5668 GCA_035274085.1 Candidatus Nitrosocosmicus sp. | reverse complement strand
TCGAGCTGGTCTCTTTGTGAATACTACAACCCTATCACCTAAGCATATTGATTCGGAAATATTATGAGTTACAAATATTATTGTTTTTCTAGTCTTAGCCCATATCAATTGAAGTTCGACTAGTAAAAGATCACGAGTCTGCGAATCAAGTGCAGCAAATGGTTCGTCCATGAGCAATATGTCGGGATCCATCACTAGAGCACGTGCAATTGCGACCCTTTGTTTCATCCCGCCTGATAACTGATAAGTATAAGATTTAGAGAATTTGCTCAAATCCATCATTTCAAGATAATGTAAAGCAATTTTGTTTCGTTTTTCTTTTTCAACTCCAACCATTTTCAATCCAAATTCAACATTGTCAATAACTGATAACCATGGAAATAAGGCATTCTCTTGAAAGACCATTATTCTGTCAGGGCCTGTTTCATGTACCGATTGCCCATTTAAAACAAGTTCTCCTTCAGATGGCTTGTCTAAACCTGCAATAATGTTAAGCAAGGTAGACTTACCACATCCGGATGGACCGACAAAACACACAAATTGTCCCTCTTCAATTGATAAATTTACATTATCGACAGCTAAAACCCTCCTCCTTTCACCCGAAGATGAGTTCACTGAAAAGGATTTAGTTATATTTTTCAATTCCAATTTACTCAATTAAACTAAAGTACTTTGAATTCTCAATAATATAACTTAAAGCTTAGTTTTATCCTTGGTAATTTTTTGACATCATTCTCATAGAACTTTGAAAGTACATGATTATATCTACGCGTAATCAACATTTATAAAAAATAACAAAAGCTGTACAAAATACTTAATCATATTGATAACTAAAAGTTACAATTTATGTTAATAGAGCAGTATTATAACAACTTGTAGGTAAAGAAATTGGCCTTGGAAGATCAAAGAAATAAATCTCAAAGTAATCAGTTAATGGACATAGGAAAGATTCATCTCATGGAAAATCATGACCACGACTTTTTATGAGCAATATTGATTCCAAAGTATAATCTAGCCATTAGGAATCACTAGTTATATTTAGCGTAGTTGTCATAATAGATCTTTGATAGAAGAAAACCAATTCCTTGTTTAAAGCTCTTATTGTTAATTCAAGTAATTTATGATATCTTCCGCTTAGTAACCTTTTTTAAGAATCTGATGATTGATCTGTTTATAGTCAATTTGAAGAAAAAAATTGTTTTAGACACTAGTATCATAATAGATGGTCATGTAAGTCAAAAAATTGATGATAAAGATATTGATGATAATTTTGAAATATTGATTCCCCGTGCTGCAATTGATGAGCTGCAGTCACAGGCATGCAAGCAGAGAGAACATGGATTCATGGGACTTGCAGAACTCAAAAAGATTAGAGAAAAATCTAAAGAAAATAATATATTGCTCAGAATTTACGGGGAAAAACCCAATTTAGAAGACATCAAACTAGCCAAAAATGGAAGAATAGACGCAATCATTACAGAAATTGCTGAAAAAGAGAATGCGACATTATTTACAGCTGATTACATACAGCATCTAGCGGCTAGCGCTAGCGGTATATCAAGCATTCATTTTCGCTCCAAGGTCTCGGCATCTTTTAATATCGAAAACTACTTTGACGAAAGATCTATGAGCGTTCATTTGATAGAAGGAGTAGAACCACTAGCAAAGAAAGGGACTCCAGGAGAATTCACACTAGAGAAAATATCTGACACTAAATTGGATAAGCAAACTTTAAACGAAATTATGAATTTCTTATTTTCCACTGAAAATAACAAGAAAATATCAAATATAGAAATTTCGTTTGATGGATGCTATGTTATAATGTACAAGAATTTGAGAATTGTCATAACTCAGCCACCCGTGTCTAACAAAATAGAAATTACTGCAGTTAGACCGATAAAGAAGTTGTCATTGCAAGAATACCAATTAGACATAAATTTAATTAATAGATTATCAAAAGAGGCAGAGGGAATTCTGATAGCTGGTAGACCTGGGTCTGGCAAAAGTACTTTTGCAAGCAGTATAGCAGAACATTACGTCCAAAATAATAAACTTGTCAAGACTCTGGAGTCACCGAGAGATCTGCAGGTGCCAGATAATGTAATACAATATGGCTCTTTCAAAAACGGTTATGAAAGAGTTGCAGACATTCTCTTACTTGTAAGACCAGACTTTACCATCTTTGATGAAGTCAGGCGGATTAAGGATTTTGAACTATTTGCGGATTTGAGGCTTACTGGTATTGGCATGATAGGAGTAATACATGCTAACGAAGCGCTGGACGCTATTCAACGGTTTATTGGGAAGATAGAATTAGGCATGATACCTCACGTAATAGATACAGTAATTTTCATTCATGGAGGCAAGATTGAAAAAATATATGAATTAAATTTGACAGTTAAGGTCCCAGCAGGAATGGTTGAACAAGACCTTGCTAGACCTGTGGTTGAGATCAGAGATTTTTTTTCTAAAGAAACAGAATATGAAATTTACTCTTATGGAGAAGAAAATATTATAATCCCCTTAAAGAATATCGACAAAAAATCTGAGAAAGAAAGAAACAATAAGATCAATAAATTAGCGGAATCTAAAATTAGAGAAGTTATAGGCAAATTTGATCCTAAAGCCGAAGTAAAAATTATTTCCAACGAGAAGATAAGAATAGTAGTTAGCAAAGAAGTAATTCCCAGAATAATCGGTAGAGGCGGTTCGACTATATCAGAAATAGAAAAAATCCTGGGAGTAAAGATAGATGTGGAGGCTAAAGTTCCTCTCATTGGTAGCGAGATAGAATTTAGTATCACTGAGTCTGGATCTAGGATCTATTTACTAGTTGATGAAACGCACATAGGAAAAAAGATTAATTTATTTTTGGGAGATGAGCTACTGACCAGTAATCAAATTGGAAAGAAAGCAAAAGTAAAATTAGATAAAAAGTCGGAAATCGGTAGAAAAGTATTCAACACAATTATGAGTAACAATCAAGACTCTCTGAAACTATACGAAAGTAAAGATGAATAGGCGGAGATGGATAATCAAAAGGAGATTTTTGGGACATAGACCCCAAAGATTTCTTTAAATGTATCGTTAATTTCTCCGAGGGTAACCTTGTTTTTGACACAGGATATTAAATAAGGCATCAAATTTACTTCTTGTTTTTCGGCTGCAGACAATAAAGCAGAAATCTGATCCTGGACCTTACTATTATCACGAGACTTTTTAAATTCCTTTAACCTATTTACTTGTTTTATTTCCAACTGAGGGTCAACGATAGCCAATTTTGGCTCGACGTTTCTTTTATCTGTAAATTTATTTACCCCTACAATTGTTCTTTCATTGTTGTCTATTTCTTTTTTTAGAGAATATGCATTTTTTCTTATTTCCTCTTGGAAAAAGTTTCGTTCAATTGCTGCCAGTGCTCCACCCATCTTATCTATTCGGTCAAGGTAAGAATTGACCCCATCAATAATTTGTTCAGTTAAATACTCGACATAATAGGACCCTGCTAACGGATCAACTGTTTTGGTAATTCCTGTTTCGTAGGCTAGAACCTGTTGAGTTCGAAGGGCAATCTTAACGGACTCTTCGGTAGGTAAAGCTAAGGCCTCATCCCTGGAATTTGTATGCAAAGACTGGCAACCTCCCAAAACTGCAGCAAGTGCTTCAGTTGTAACTCTGATGATGTTATTATCAACTTGTTGTGCAGTTAGGCTTTCCCCACTCGTTTGAACATGAAATCTCAAATGTGATGATTTAGGATCTTTGGCATGATATTTTTCTTTGATAATTTTAGCATAGATAACTCTTGCTGCTCTAAATTTAGCAATCTCTTCTAAAAATTCCATTGTACAACAGAAGAAAAAAGAAAGCCTCGGTGCAAAATTATCTATGTCTAGTCCTCTATCCATGCATGTATTAATGTACTCGATAGCATCTGCAAATGTGAAGGCTAGTTCTTGGATTGCATTGGACCCTGCTTCGCGGATATGATATCCAGAGATACTTATAGGATAAAATTGTGATACATCATTTGAACAATATTGTATCATATCTCCAATAAGTCTTAATGACGGTCGCGGAGGGTAGATATAGGTATTTCTAGAATGATATTCTTTTAGAATATCGTTTTGAGTAGTTCCTCTAATTTGGGAGGGCGATACACCTTGTGATTCTGCTACTGTAATGTACAATGAAAGCAGAGTTGCTGCAGTAGAATTAATAGTCATAGAGGTACTGACTTTATCAAGAGGGATATCTTTAAAACAAGTTAACATATCATCTATAGAGCTGATTGCTACTCCTGTTCTACCTACCTCGCCTTCCGATTGAGGATTGTCTGAATCTCTCCCAGTTTGTGTAGGTAAATCAAAAGCTAGGGACAAACCTGTTTGACCATGGTCTAATAAGAACTTGAACCTATTATTAGTCTCCTCTGCGCTGCCGAATCCACTATACTGTCGCATTGTCCAATGGCGTTCCCTATACATGGTAGGATAAATACCCCTCAGGTACGGATAAGTACCAGGGTCAGATTCATTTTCTTTCTTGATATCGCCAGGAGCATAATGTTTTTTTACTAAAATATTAGAATCAGTTTTGACTGAAGTTTTATCGTCGCTCATACCAGATCATTTACTAGAAAATACTAATAAAGATAATTCTTCTGCTGCTGTATAAGGGTCCTTTGATTTGTCGATCATAGAGTCTACTAAATTGTTTATCTCCGTACTTTTTGAATTCAATACTTGCAATGACTTTTCTTTGACTTCGTCTAATACCATCAATTTGAGCTCTGCTTTCAAATCTTCTCTTTCTTTCTTCTTCTTCTTCGAAATCCAATCGTCAGTTTTAATTAAGTCTCTTAATTTCTTTGATAATTCATCTAATCCTTCCCCCGAGTGTGCAGATACCTTAAAAATCAATGGTTTTCTAGGTAACTCGCCTATAAGATCTAAAAGTGTTAAATAAAGCGTATTAGAACCCTCTATGTCAGCTTTATTTACGATGTAAACGTCTCCGATCTCAGTTAGTCCAGCTTTAACAGCTTGTACATTATCACCAGTATTGGGATTGAAAATTACAACCGTTAAATTTACAACCTTTGAGATTTCTATCTCAAGCTGACCAGCACCTACGCTTTCTACTATTATCAAGTCATATCCAGCAGCATCCAAAATTCGGATTATATTTCTTAGTGATTTCGAAATGCCTCCAGCTGCTCCCCGCGAACCTAAACTTCTCATGAAAATATCATCATCGTCCATGGTTGTAGGCATGCGGACTCTATCACCAAGGATGGCGCCCCCTGAGATAGCACTTGTAGGATCTACTGCCAGTATAGATATCTTAAACCCAAAATTCTTAAAATATGAAATCAGTTTTCCAATTAGAGTGCTCTTGCCAGCGCCAGCAGGACCTGTAAATCCAATTGTGACAGCGTTTCCAGTTTTTGAATATATTTTTCTTAATATTTCATGCGACAAGGGGTCCTCGTCGTCTATTTTTGAAATGGATTGTGCAATAATTCTTTTATTTTTATTTAATATACCTTCAACAATATCATCCATTGGCATGAGATAAAAGTATTGGAAATAAATTATTTTGCAATCTATGTTTGGTTCAATCAGTGTATTGTATCATATTATCAGGATTTCTAAATAAATCGTCA
>DATEOO010000494.1:0-3800 GCA_035274085.1 Candidatus Nitrosocosmicus sp. | reverse complement strand
ATATATTGGTATTCCAACATACAATACTATATTATTACTATGCTATTTTAAGTATCATATACCTGACTAGGAGACTTGTACTCCATTTGAAACTAGATAAGTAGATCATCGTAAATCTACTAATTATGAAGAGGATATAATGCTAAATGCTAAATGAAGCAATTGTCATCCATTTGTTCTTTAATAACATGTATAAACAAGACTAAAAATTCGGATAATTTCTATACTTTGTTTTTTATTCTAATGTGTTGCCTCGAATCTGACACGTTTAAATTATTGTTCAATTTTTTTTGGTCTCCAGATATCTACAAGTTCGGATCTAAAATTATAATGCGAATCGATAGATTTCCAATTATCAATACTTAATTTCAATTGAATGAGAGTACATGTTGGTATCCTTATTTTCTTGTTGATCAGACTCCCTGCTAAATCTTCTAAATCGGGATTATGTCCAATGATCATTACTTTTTGTTTGTCATTTGATACAGTAGCTATTGCTTTGGTGTAAGCGTCAATACCACCTCGATGCAGTGAAAAATTGACTTCAACGAGATTATTATAACCAGAATATCTACACAGGTATTTAGTAGTTTCAATAGCTCTAAGCGCTGAGGAGGTTATGATTGTATCCGGAAATGTGTTAGTTTTTTTTAAGTGTTCTCCCATTTTGATGGCCTCTCTTTTGCCTCTATTGTTTAGTGGTCTGTCGTGATCATCCACTTTTTTGTCCTTCCAACTGGATTTTGCATGTCTGAGTATTAACAAAACTTTGTAAGTATTTTCATCTTCGTTAACACGCATGAAAACATTATCGCTAACATACTAAAAAAGTATCCTATTCCTTGTACGTCGTCCCTCAATTACCATGTGACGGATCAACTATTCTCTAACTTTATTATTTCTTATTGTACATGGCATGTGCCAAGTACAAAGTCGTTGATAAATAACCCAGGAATGCAAATTAATTTAGGAATGAATTAGAAAACAAAAAAAGTTAGTGTATTGTTGCGCTTAATTTTGTCCGGCAGCGTTATTTCCTTTATTGTTATTGACTTCGAGGGCAACTTTACACGATAGGACAGTATCATATCATCTTCTGATTCACAATGTGCTGTTTGATTGGAGAAAGATAATTGATCAAAAGATTGAATAGAATTGTTCTCTTTTGTAGCACTTACATTATGTGTGAAGGTCATAATTATCAAGCTAATCGATAATATTACTATAACAAGGATTATAAGTTTTACATTTATGTAAAACTGCCTATGCTAATTGAAGTTTCCTTCAAAATCTAATAGATCATATAGAATATTTAGTATAAGGATAATTAGCTTGTTACTTATATAAGATTTACCCATAGGACACAACTTTCCAAACATACCAATTACCTGGATGGAGAAAATACGAATGACATTAGGCAATCATTCCTCCTATATTTCCATCCAGAACAATTACCACTAATAAGTATAATAATTTAACAAAATAGAATATGATCGAAATATGATTCATTTAGATAATATAGTAAAGAATTAAAAATTTTGAACCACAAATATGATATACCGCCAGCATTTACAGCCTATAACAAGATCCCTATCAAACTCGATAAGGGATAGGATAAAGGTCAGTCATGAACCACTCCCAAAAATCTTTATCCTATCTTTTTTATTGTAGTTAATGAAGATATTGAATGATCAAATAGAAAACATGAATTATAATAAGCTAACACCAAATGAGAAGAGAATAATTGTAGATAAAGCTACCGAGCCTCCATTTGTCGGTAAGTACGACAACTTTTATGAAGATGGAACGTTTATCTGTCGAAGATGTAATAATCCCCTCTTTTCATCCAAAAGCAAGTTTGATGCGGGTTGTGGATGGCCAAGCTTTGATGATATCTTCCAAAATGCAATGAAACGTGTACCTGATCCTGATGGAATAAGAACAGAGATAGAGTGTCAAAATTGTGGTGCCCATTTAGGTCATGAATTTCTCGGAGAATATTTGACAGATAAAAATACACGGGAATGTGTCAATTCGTTATCTATATACTTTATTCCAATGGGAAAATAATTGCCAAAAGTAATTCATAAAGAATAGTAAGTAAATCCTGACAGCAATCATCGATACTCCTAGATCATGGTTGGTCAAATAGTCTTATGGGCAGAAATTCATGAAAGGTTGAAATTCAATGGAAATCTTTGAGCAACCGATACTATATTATTAAACAGGTGCTTCATTGGTGAAATATTCTCATCCAAATGTAAATGCAAAAGCTTGAAATCCCTTTCCTTTAACATCTATTACCAGTGAATGAAAATAATCATCATATGATTGATGATTTACTATGTTGTACAACCTTGGAAAATCAATTGCGAATTTAGAATCATTTTTTGTATCTACACCTCTGAAATTATTTGATAACAAGGGACCGTCCACATGAACTATTCCTTCACCCTTACCACCCGCTACCAGGTTTACAGCCTTGGCAGAATAGATCAAAATAATACGACCACTTTCACTTTGTAACTCCACATTATCATGATTGGATTTCCAATCTCCTTCAAGATATATTGTGTTATGTTTGATTGATCCATTTGCTGATGGTATTGTATATGTTACAATTTGCCCAGAATGAATTCCGGAATTTCCTAATGATGAACCTGATGATTGATTTCCAAAATAAAGCTCTGGTGTTTTAATTTTTGAGAAATCAACTGGCTGTTCAAGAAAACTACTAATATCATTTCTAGAATTCGATGCAGTTCTGTTCTCATATGGAAGGGTTGTATTTTGATCCACATTTTCTATTTGATTGTTACCATTTCTTTCGGCTAGGAGCGATTGAATTACCTTTTCCGTTTGGTTATAGTCGCCCTCGCCTATTTTATCATATCTAATAATACCTTGATCATCCACCAGATACATTCTTGGCCAATAGTTATTTCCATAGGCATTCCAGATTTTATACTCATTATCTTGTATTACTGGATACTTTATACCATACTTTTGTAGTGAGGTCTGCACATTAGTAGTATTCTTTTCAAATCCAAATTCTGGCGTATGGACTCCCACTATTACCAGACCCTTATCTGCATACTTTGTATTCCAATCTATCATATGTGGAAGTGTTCTTAGAACATTAATACAACTATAAGTCCAAAAATTGACAAGGACCACTTTTCCTTTTAGATCTGTCATTGTTAGCGGCTGTGTACTACTAATATTATTGATGTTGATGTTGTTAATACTTTCACCGGCTTGTTTGAAATCAGGTGCAATTCTAGATTGAGAAGGATATGTTAATAAGCTGACAGTTAATGCACATAGCGTAATTGCAATTGTTAAAATAATGATCTTTTGTTTTAAGAACAATTCTTTTTCACTTTTTTATTTTATGGTGATTTAGCTTGGCCAAAGTACCTACCCAATTGTTTAGTAATGAAACAAGATCGGTCTTGCAAAACTCGGTATCCTGAAAGTAGAAACATTATTTCATGTATATTCATAGTCCTAGCAAGAATTTGATTCGGGTTTAAAGTAGTACTTGGAATCTCCTTAAAGCTTCTTCTCAGATAATCGCTCCTCTTAACTCGTATACTTGCTTTTGATAATCTAGGAACATTACTAGAAGTAAAATACCTGCGTTGTGTATTAACAAAGAAAGATATGAGAATATAACAACATACTGCAGTCATAAAGGAGTATAAATGAATTAAAATTTTTATTGACAACTTTGTATTAACAAATACTTTTAAGTATTTAACTTTTAGAGATAAAATATTACAATAATTACATAAATT
>DATEOO010000493.1:0-2954 GCA_035274085.1 Candidatus Nitrosocosmicus sp. | reverse complement strand
GAAAGGGTAGTAAAGGCTCCTTTCTATTGCTGTGCTAATGCGTTATTTCCTGTATTTTCTTGGTTCTGGAAACTAAAGTTGTTACCAGAATTTTCAGTGTTGCCACCAGATACTACCTGGCTGTTTTGACTTGAGGATTGTGATTGTCCTATACCTTGGCTTGCAGAGTTACCGCCTTTGCCATGACTATCTTGTGCTAATGCGTTATTTCCACTGTTCTTTTGGTTTTGGATATTTATATTATTTCCAGAGTTTTTAGTATCGCCACCAGATACTACCTGGCTGTTCTGACTTGAGGATTGTGATTGTCCTATACCTTGAGAAGCTTTATTTTTACCGCCTTTGTGATTGTCGTTATCATGATGTTTTTTGAAATATTTCTTACACCAATTCTTACTATGATCTTCTCTACAGTCACTCCAATTCTTGTATTTCTTTTTGGCAAATGCATAGTCTGACATAGCTACAGGAGCCAAGACCATTGCTAAAGCCAGTACCGTGACAGATGATACTAGTATTATTTTATTTAGATTCATTCTATTGAGATACTTTACAATAATTTAACATATAATAGCTATTTTGGACTTTTATATTACTATATTTTAGAATTATGATATAGAAAATTATTCCTTTTAATATCATTTGTGGAACAACTATATAATAAAAAATACATAAATCATATATAATCTGATTAACTAAAGGCTAATTTGCCAATTTTATCTTGGCCGATCTATCAAAATAACATTTGTGGATACTTCATTGATTATATTGATATATAGAAAAGGATGAATGAATAACAAATATTGATCTAGCCGTCACATCTAGAATCTCATCCTTCTTTTCAACTTGTTCCTTCACATAGACAATATTTGAAGTACCTGTAATAGGATGATTATTAAATATGAGGGTTTGTTAAGATAATCTTGCAATCTTTTACAATTATTTTTCTGATATCGATATGGAATAGTGATGGAATAAGAATGTTAAAAGCACAAAGTTAATTAAAATGGATATTGTAAAAGAAATCCATACTTATGCAAAGTGAACTTGTACATCGTACTGCAATTGTTATCGGTGGAGGAATTGCAGGTCTGTTGGCTGCAAGAGTATTGCATGAACATTTTAAGGAGGTGATAATCATAGAGAAAGACAAGTATCCATTTCAAGCCGGCCCCAGAAATGGTACTCCTCAATCAAATCATGTACACGTTTTATTGATCAAGGGCAAGGAAATACTTTTGACAATGTTCCCAGATCTTCAGAATAAGCTGGTTGCAAAGGGAGCTCGAGTATTAAATCTAACAAATGATGTAGATTATTATGTAGGTACCGGCTATTCAATGAAATTTGAATCTGAACTAACTACAATAGCATGTACTCGACAACTTTTAGAATATGAGATAAGAAATGAAATGTTTAAGAATTATCCTAAGGTGATTGTTAGAGAAAACACTCGGGCAACGGAATTGGTTATCTCAAAGGACAAGAAGGAAGCAGGTTTACGTACAATCAAGGGCGTTACCGTGTTTTCATACAATAAAAATTCCGAGGAAACTATTCTTGGAGATCTAGTTGTGGATACAACCGGACGAGAATCGCAAACGGCCAAATGGCTTGAGCGACTTGGTTATGATAAGCCAGAGGAAACAGTCGTCAATTCCTATATAGGCTATTCTACTTGTTGGTTTAATCCTAATACGCAAAAAATTTCTGCTACTGTTGATATTAAACCTATCATCAAGCCAACTATTATATTGACAAATCCGCCTTCAAATCCTTATATGGGCCTTATTTATCCTGTTGAAGGCTCACAATGGTTAGTTGGAATTCTAGGAATAGGAAAAAACTATCCTCCAACAGACAAACAAGGGTTTTTACAATACACCAAGAAATTAGAGACTCCCGATATTTACAATGCTATAAAATACTTCGAGTTAAGTGGTCCAATCTATGGTTACAGAACATCAGGCAGCAAGCAATTCCATTATGAAAAAATGAAGGATTGGCCCGAGAACTTTGTGGCATACGGTGATTCAGTTTCTTCTTTCAATCCTTCTTATGGCCAAGGAATTACTGTGTCGTGCATAGAGGCCGTAACTTTGGATAAAACCTTAAGAGAGTATAAGAAAAGAAATAAAGGTTTATTAGGTTTTTCTCGTGTTTTTCAGAAAAAAGTTTCAAAAATAAACAGGCTTCCATGGTTATTGGGGACAAGTGAAGACTTTAGATGGTCTACGACTGAAGGAACCAAACCTGGCATAATCACACGATACATACAAAAATATTCAAATCGTGTATTGCTTTTAACTCCGAAAAGTAAAATTGCATCAAAATCTTTTTTTGAGGTGATGCATATGCTAAGATCTCCTTTAATTCTATTTCATCCATTGATTTTACTTAATGTTTTGATTGAAACCCTAAAAAGGACTGCCAATAAGTAAAGTGTATACTATTAAAGCTACAATATTCAAGTGGGGGACAACGGTTTGTGAAGCAAATTTGATACATATAGGGGATACTAGATTTATTTGTTAAATGAGTTTGATCTTTATTGTTATAAGTTTTGTTTATATAATTTGTTTAATAAACCCGGGAATTTGTTTTCCGTTGCTGTCTACTATTATATCGTGGATATGAAACAATCTGGAAATACAGACATTAATTGGAAACTGATTGAACAGGGATTTTGGATATGCACAAAGAATAGAACCTACTAACGGATTTTGGTTACACCATTCTTCAACTTGAATACATTGCTCGAGATGTTTATTCTTGAGTAACAATGTTGTACAATCTCCAGTTATTCGAATAAATTTGTCGAGTCTCTTCTTGTCTTTACCGACGATACCAGTTATCTCTGCTTTCAGATTATCATAAGATTCTAAATTTCCTGCCATTGCATTAACATAATGAGGTGCCATATCTACAAGGATCAGATTTCCTTTCTCAAGGTT
>DATEOO010000492.1:0-13255 GCA_035274085.1 Candidatus Nitrosocosmicus sp. | reverse complement strand
TCTGTTATTCCAAGTTCCAATCCACCTATGACCTGGGTCAACCTCTTCAGGCTTCCTGTATCGATTAAGATATTCAAGAACGTCTTGTTTTGTAATTTTTCGTACATCTTTAAAATTTAAAAAACGGATTAAATCAAATATAACCTTAATTTTACCTTCTTTGGTTGATTCTTTAATATTAATTTCATTTTGTTCCGCAACTATATAATCACATATAATCTGAAGGTTTTCAATAGAATTTTCTAAAGTTTACCCAAAGATTTTCTAATGAAGGGTTTTTGATATTTGCAAATCGAGTCGATAGAGTTTCTTAATTTATCAGTTATTGTACATTGTAAATTATATGATTCTATGTTTAATGACTCTTGCAAATCTTTAACGGTTTTTTTGTCATTTGTTGAACTAATAAAGCCATCGTATGAATCCACGATTATGGCGCGGGGAGTGGGATTCGAACCCACGAGTTCTTCCGAACATGGGATTAGCAATCCCACGCCCTACCAGGCTAGGCGACCCCCGCTTTACCATTATTTTTTTGCTTGGGTATATTAATTATTTGCAATAATAGATACCTCCTATACATAGAGATTATTGTAAATTGTTAACCTAATCGGCTTAATTTTTCGTTAATATTTGTCAATAAAGATTTATTACTTTATCCATCTTTTGATAAGTATGCCCACTGCTTATGTATTATTAAATTGTGATTTAGGTTCCGAAAGCGAGATTATTAAGAAAATTAAGGAAGTTCCAGAAGTCATTGAAGTGAATGGTGTGTTTGGTGTATATGATATCATAGTAAGAATTTCTTCTGATAATATGGATAAATTAAGAGAAATCATTACATGGCAAATTCGCAAGATAGATAAGGTTCGATCTACTTTGACGATGATAGTTATCGAAGGCCAATCACGCTGACCTAAGTATTATTTCAAAAGCGCTTGCAGGGAACGCTTAGATTATAGAGAGAATTACTAACGAGAAATCAAACACTCAAATTTAAAAATTTTTAGGACCACCTTGATTCACTATTCTTTATCTTTATTTTTTTTATCTATTTAGTTACGTTAGTGAATTTAAACTATGTGCGATCAAATAGAAAAAGTACATCCTTAGCTCCAACACTGCATTTATCATTATTTAATATCATTAGTAGACCTCAAATTTTATATTTTTCAATATCAGATTAGAAGAAAACCCTTGCATAGCGATGAAAATTTATCTCTTGTATTCTCTTCCCTTCTATCTATATTTTATTAAATTGAGTATCCAATCAAGTGATGGAATAAAATTCAGGGTATTGGATTTCTGTAATAGGGTTACTATCTTCTCCAAGATATCCTTCCAATGATTATCCTAATTATGCAATAAGAAACAATAACGTGTTAGACAATAACTATTATTGGTAACCGCTACCCGAGTGAGTTCGATTGGCTACTTCCTCCACTTAATCTAAGACCGGTAATAATGATTTTATTGTGTTAGCAGTTCTTACTATCTCATCTTCGGAATTGTAAAAATGTGGAGATGCTCTCAATATTTTTCTTGTACCTATTTCCCTTTCTGCCAAAATAATCCCTTCTTTTTGTAGTCTGGCATTTAATTTTTGGATTCTAGTATTATTTGGTTTTCTGAAGGAAAATGAGACAAGTGAAGACCTGGATTCTTCTGAGGTTGCTTCATGCAATTTTATCTCATTTATTTTCATTAATTCGTCTCTTAATATTGAAGCCAAAAACTTGTTACGTTGAAATATATTTTGTATTCCTACCCTTAACAAATATCGTAGTGATGCTTCAAGTCCTGCTAGACCTGGGAAGTTTCTGAAAGTCGCTTGATACTTTTCTGGATACTTAAGGTATTTAGTGGTTTCGTAGGGTGTGTATCTCCTATCTTTATTGGCATTCTTATTTTTCATTACTACAAGATCAGCTGTTCCAGATCCTATAAACATAGGATTCAAATCCTCCATCACTTGCTTTTTGACATAGAGTACTCCAACCCCTAAAGGCCCGCACAGCCACTTAAAACTAGGAAAAGTTAAAAAATCACATTTCATTTTCTTTACATCTGTTATAATGGCACCTACACTTTGAGCCCCATCCACAGAAAATAGGGTTTCTTTGTTCCTTTTTTTTATAATGTTTCCAATTTTTTCAATAGGAGTTATTGACCCATCGTTATACATTACATGACTCGTAGAAACCAATTTGAAAGTGCCTTTCTCATAAATACTAGAAAAATTCTCAAGCAATGAATTTCCATGGATCTCTACCTTTTCTTCTGGAAAATTTCTAATTTGGATACTCTTTTGTTCAGAAAGTCTTACCCAAGGCAAATAATTGGAAAAGTGCTCGTTTAAAGAATTTCTAATCAACAGCCTATCATTCTTCTTCCAAACCAGTCCATTAACAACCATGTTGATGCCTTCAGTGGTACTTTGAGTGAAAATAACCTCATCCTCGTGCCCATTTAACAGATCTGCGATCCGTTTTCGAGTTTCCAATTTAAGCTCGTTCAAATAATCTGAAAATTCTTTAGAATCAGGCCCAACTTCAGAATATCGTATATTAAAATCTGTAATTGATTTAATGGATGAAATCGGAAGTGGGCTAATCGAACCATTATTTAAATAAATTTTCTTTTTAGTTATATAGAAATCTGAACTGATGTTATCTAACATTTCTTTATCAAAAAACGTCATATTTCCTTGGCTACTCAATATATATCAGATTAAGCATCATTATTTAAGGTGAGCTAAAATATTATCTTCATTTCTCAAGCCTATAATTTCAAGTGGGATAAATTTGATATATTATTATGATACTAATGCTAAAATAACTTTAATAGAAAAATTAATCACCGAATTTAGATCTTGGAATATTTTGATTATGGATTTTGATACGCAATTGTCTTCACTTTTTAATAATAATCTTTTATGTTCCGATCGTGATACCCGTCTCAATCTAGAGATATTTCTACCGTATCAAATATCTCATAATGCAATGGTAGACAAGTTTCTTGAATATAACAGATGCAATTCACTCATTGTAATAGACTCGTTAAATGGATTGTTAGATTATTTTAATTTTTACAGGAATGAGATTTCCAATTATGAGAAGAAAAATGTGGATGGGTTTAAATCGATAGACCTGTTGAATGCTACCTATTCAAAACATGCTGGCTACAAAACCCTCAATTTGATAAAAATATTATTTGAAGCATTCACCAAAAAACAAATACCAGTAATAATCACCTCATACCATTCACAGAGTATTATTGATCGATTACTTTTTGAAACAATCACAGATGATGCGCTTCCATATCAAGAAAATAATCATTTCCGGAGAATTTCAAATTTAGTTACATTATTGGAATATTTTCAGGACAAAGACGATCTGTTTATGACCATTTTGAAGAAAACTAATGTTCTCACTTCCGATGGCTTGATCAGTTTTCCTAATTTTCCACATACCCGAAAAATAAAAAAACTTTAGAAGATAAGTCAGTATGTTCTTTATGCCTTTAATTCCATTATTTTATACATGAAAATCAAAGATATCATAATTATCAAAAAGCCTGATCCCAGCAAGGCATATTTTTCATGTAGTTTTTCTACGTTAAATGCCTTGACAGCAATCATTGTACCTACAAATCCAAATACCAACAATGTAATACCTATCATGGTCTCATAGTTGTTCTGCACTGCTCGAGATGGCAGAAAAACAGCCTGATTATAATCGTGACCTTCTATAATTGCATTTATTATTCCAGCAGCAAATGCAAAGTATATCAAAACATAAACAATCGCTAAAATGACCACCGGTTTGATAAATCCAAGTTTCAATGCTGTACTTTAATCTAAAGGATTTATAAATTAAAACTTTTTTTCTAAATGCATATGATAAAACTCAGGGAAAAAGTGTAATCATGGATCAAAAGGGAAAAATTATCGTACTAGAGGGTCTTGATAAATCAGGCAAAACGACTCAAGTTCATTTGCTACAAGATTATCTCAATGATAGATATCCCGGCCACATAGAACTATTCAGCTTTCCAGATTACTCTACCAAAATAGGGCAAGAGATAAGATCATTTTTAGATGGCAAAATCCATTACAACGCTGAAACCAAACATATGCTCCTTTCTGCAAATAGATGGGAGAAGAAAGATAAAATTCTGAAGGCCTCGATGTCTGGGAAAACTATTATTTTAAATAGATACTATCAATCCAATATAGCATACGGCCTTGCTAATGGCTTAAACATCGAATGGCTGACAATGCTAGATAAAGGTATGCCAAAAGAGGACGTTACTATAATACTTGATGTTAGCCCTCGTGTTTCATACTTACGTAGCGTTGCAAATAATTTTGTTCTAGACGACTTTGAGAAAAATCAAGGTTTCTTAGACAAGGTAAGGCAGAATTACCTTGAATTAGCCAAAGTATTTAATTGGCATATTTTGCAATCGGATAATCCTAAGGATACTGTTTTTAAATCAATTCTTGAGATTATAGGTGAATAGTGTAAAGTCAAAACATGGATTAAGAGGTGAAGGAAAATAATGGTTCTAAAATATGTAGGAGAAATTACAGATCCAATACACAAAAATATAAAATTTACACATATTGAGAAAGAGATAATTGATACCCATATTTTTCAAAGACTCCGGAGAATTCGTCAGTTAGCTGGTGCACATCTTGTTTATCCTGGTGCACTTCATTCAAGATTTGAACATTCCTTGGGCTCAATGTTCTTGGCCGGGATGGCAGGTCAAACATTATTTGACAAAGGATACTTTACAGATATCGATTTAATTCAACAACTTAGGTTAGCGGCCCTTCTACACGACATCGGACATGGTCCTTATTCTCATTTGTTTGAGGAAATCCTTAAGGATTCTAAAAATAGTTCCCACGAAATCCTAGGCGAGCGCATAATCTTGGAAACCAAAATCTCTGATATTATTAAACAAAATGGATACAGTCCTGCTACAATTTCTTCTTTAAGTTTTGGAAAACATCAGTTACGCTTCTTAAATGAAGTTATTTCTGGTGGATTATCTGTAGATTTGATGGATTACCTGCCACGAGACAGTTATTTTTCAGGTACTGAATATGGAAAAGTAGATTATTTTAGAATCATCAATTCGTTAGAAGTTGCATCATCAAAGGTATTAGGGATAAATAAATCAGCATTATATTCGTATGAGTCAATGCTAATCTCAAGGTATCAAATGTTCAAGTCGGTATATTTTCACAAAACAGTTAGGTCCGGCGAAGTAATGATACTACATTCGATGAAACAACTCAATAAATTATTACACCTGACTGATTTTGATTCTCTTGAGGATTTTTTTAATTTACATGACGAGTTAGTCTTGGAATTATTGTGCAATTTTGATGCATCAAAGTCTCAAAGTAAGGACTCCTTTGCGGTCAAGCTTGCAAGAGACTACAAGAGGCGGAATTTGCTAAAATGCATATATGAATATTTTTCTCTTTCGAATCAGAGATATCAAAATGATGGTGATACTAAGCTATCTAGACAATTTATTAGCAGAACAACTGATTTTGAGAATCAAATGACTATAATGAAAAGAATTATTGACCGCAATCAAGATTCTGGAGAACCTGTATTTTTGGATATTTCTCGTGCTCCATCGATACCATTGGCCCCAAAGAAAGAAGAGGTTACTTCCATCATGATAATAGGAAAGAAAGCAGAATATGAGAAGTCTTTTGATCAGTTGCCTCTGATTAATGTTATAACTGGATACCTTGATATGATGAGAGTATATACCACCGCAGAAAAAAGGAAATTCTTTGAATCTATGCTAAAAGATTTCGAAAATCAAAATTTCTAACGATTTTTATAATCACTTGCCAATTGAAATCCTATGAATAAACCAAGGATAGTGATAAAACTGAGTGGAAGCTTATTTAATTTTGATACAAACTCTTCTCAATTAAATGACTATGTACAGCTAATAAAAAAAATAAGCAAGGTATATCAGCCAGTCATAATTACAGGTGGAGGTAAAATCGCAAGGTTTTATATCAATTTATCGCGAAGCTTGGGATTGGATGAATCCGGACTAGATCTAATTGGAATTCAGGTCTCACATCTGAATGCAAGGCTTTTGATCTCGGGTCTAGGAGAATATTGCTATCCTCTGCCACCCAAAAATCTGGAAGAAATTTCTGTTGCGTTATTGTCTGGTTTAGTTATAGTAACTGGTGGATTATATCCAGGCCAGAGCACGAACGCGACTTCTGCTCTAATAGCCGAACGGACAGGAGCCACAAGGTTTTACAATGCTACTGATGTTGACGGGATCTACGATTCGGATCCTCGGACAAATCCAGAAGCCAACAAATTTGAAAAGATAAGTGTTCAAGACTGTGTGAATATTCTTAAATCAGAAAAGTCCATGGCAGGAACTTACGACTTGATGGATTTAATAAGTTTAAAAGTTATAGAGAGATCTAACTTACCAACTGTAGTTTTCAAGTCAACAGTAGAGAACATTGAAAAATTGGTACTTGATAATGTCAACATGGGGACGGAAATTACTATATAGTCTTTAATTCTCCTTCAAACAATTTCATACCGTCAGATGAAATTTTCTGTAATATCTTTTCGCCTTCAGGAATGCTCATGGGCTTGGTTTGTGCCTTTGCATATCCTTCTTCGTCTGTAAGATATATGATCATATGATTATCATATATTGAATTAATTACAAACAATTCTTCTCCAACTGGAAGAAAGCCGTCATCATTGGGGTTTTTTTTTATTGTATAAGTTAACATAGCAAAGCCCGCATAATCAAATAATTTCATTTGTGCGGCTCTGGACCGTTGCTGACCTATGAATGCGGCTTCATTATACCTCATATTCTAATTTACTTTATATTTGCCGAACCATATTTACATTTTGGGCACAGGCAATCCTTATGCATTTTCAACATGAAATAATCTAGGAGATGTTTTGAATATGTGTTTATTAATGGGGATTACAAATTAAATTTCATGGCATTCATAAACGGGATGGAATGGATAATCATCATTTTAGTTATCGTTGTCATATTCTTTGGTGCCAAAAAAATTCCAGAATTAGCTAGATCAATGGGCAGAGCAACCAGTGAGTTTCAAAAAGCTAGAATAGAATCAAAAAAGTCCCTTGAAAATGAACCATCTAATCAAGAAAAAGGTCAACAGACGATTGACAGAGAAAAATTGGAATCTATTGCAGAGACATTGGGTGTCGACTATTCAAATAAAAATGATCAAGACCTGAGAAACGCCATTGATGAAGAGTTAAAGAAGCAAGGTACACCAAAGTAAATGAATAAACATAGAACTTAATTATGAAAAAAGATCATCTAGTTCATTCCGGAATGAGAATGTAGAAAATGAGTATGGATAATTTAATTGAGAAATATGATTTAGATAATATCACTTTGGGGGTTATTGGAAGCCACTCTGCTTTAGAGATAATGGATGGTGCTAAAGATGAGGGGTTTAAAACCATATGTATTTGCCAGAAAGGTAGGGAGTTGCCATACAAAAAGTTTGGCCGACTAGCTGATGAAATATTAATATTAGATGATTTTTCTGATTTAATCCATAAGGAAAATCAAAACAGACTATTAGATTTAAATACGATTTTAATTCCGCACAGATCTTTTGTTGTTTATTTAGGGATTGATAACATTGAAAAATCGCTCAAAATACCTGTTTTTGGGAACAGACATATTCTGAAAGCTGAGGAAAGAAGCCTTCCAAATAATCAATATGATTTACTAAGAAAGGCCCATATTTCTATGCCAAAAATATATTCCACCCCAGAAGAAATAGAAGGGCCTTCTATTGTCAAAATTCAGGAAGCCAAAAGGAAACTTGAGAGGGCATTTTTTATAGTAACGTCTTATGAGGACTATAAAATAAAATCTGCAAAAAGAATCGAAGCAGGAATAATAAATGAGTCAGACTTAAAGAATAACTCTACAATAGAACAGTATCTTATTGGTACCTATTTTAATTTTAATTATTTTTACTCACCACTTGATGGCGATGTCGAATTTTTGGGTATAGAACGTAGACTTCAAACTAATATACATGACTTTACTACTTCAATACCTGCTGTTAATCAACTCGAAATGACAATTGACTTGCAGAATATAGAAGTCGGCCATACACCAGCCAGCATTAGAGAATCTCTTTTGGATAAAGTATTCAAAATGGGCGAAAAATTTGTGCAATGTACATTAAAGGAGTATCCACCCGGGATTATCGGTCCCTTTTCATTACAAAGTGTAGTTACTGTAGACTTAGACTTGATAGTTTATGATGTATCCCTAAGGGTCCCAGGAAATCCGATTCTTGCAACCACGTCACCTTATACGAAATACAAATACGGAGAAACATTTGGTGTTGGCAGAAGGATAGCCAAGGAAATTAGACGCGGTATGGAGGACCCAAATGATCTAAGAAAATTGGTCTCATAGTTTTTCCTAAGTAGCAAGGCTTTTTTCATGTTAATTTGGTATGATGAATAAGGAAAGATCCCTAAATCGCATCAGAATTTTTTGTAAATTAAATTTTGATATTTCAACATGACCCAAACTTGAGCAGGGGCGAATAAACCCCGCTGTAAACCATTTTCCTTATTTAGTTGCGTCGTCAAGTTTTTCTAATAAATTCTTTTTAACCAAATCCTCGAGCCCTTTGAGATTTTCCATCATATTTCCTCCTCCTTGCCCAAAATTTGATGTACCACCCCCTGAACCTCCAAGCATCTTTGATATTTGACTTGCAAGCTCACTCGCTTTCATGATTTTTATTGCATTATTTCCACAAAAGACAATTACCTTTGCAGATTTGCTTTCTATGGGTATTACTGATATGTATACAAGCTCAGGATTTCTTGCCGTTGAACTTTGACCAACCAGAAGATGGAATTGATCATCAAATTCTTCATCTATTTTAAAATAATAATTCAAAAATCTGTTTTCGTCTGAGTTTGATTTGAGAATAAGGGAATCCTTTATAGTTTGATCTACAGATGCGATTGAAATGCTTCTTAAAAGGCTCTTGATTTTCTTCTTGGATTTGTCTAATTCCTCAATACTCTTTGAAAACGTATCTAAAACCTTCTCGCGGTTTGTTCCAAGTTTGTTAACAATATATTGTATCTGATCGTCTTGTTCTTGAACTCGAATTAGTGCATTTGAACCGGCAACAAATTCTATCCTTACAACTCCATCTTGGATTCTCTCGGTCTTTAGTATCTTTATCAGACCGAGTTCGCCCGTGTTAAAAACATGGGTTCCTCCACAAGCTTCGATATCTAGACCTCCGATGTTAACAATCCTTACATCGTTAGATGGGACAACACCTCCTTGATAAATTCTAAAACTGTAATTTTGTTCCGCTACGCCCCTAGTATAAAAATTAATCTTTACTGGCAAGTTCCTTCTAATAATCTCATTTGCTTTCCTTTCTATCTCCTGCATTTCTTGTCTAGATAAAGCGGAATGATGTGTAATATCCAATCTGGCATATGATTCGTCCTTGTATGCAGAGTTTTGCCAAACCCATGAGCCTAACACACTTTTAGATGCGTGGTTAATTATGTGTGTAGCTGTATGGTTTTTGGTTATAGATAGCCTCCGATCTTTTTCAACTACACAATTAATAATATCTCCTTCATTTTGATCAAAAGTCCCAATCATGTGGTGAAGAACTTTATCTTTGATTTTAATCACGTTATCAACTTTGTGAGCACCTATATATCCAAAATCTGGCTCCTGTCCTCCGCCCCTGGGATAAAAGCACGTTTTATCTAATACAACCCAATTTTTGTTGATTATTCTTAATATCTTTCCATCAAATGAGAAATTGATTGGGTCATCATAATACAATAACTTTGTTGGTGTGATGCTGTCAAGATCAATACTATCATCCAAATTAATTTCATTTTTATCTCTTTTTTCTGACCTGCCAGTTGAATGTAATTCTGAAAGTCTCGTGTAAAAATTAGTTGGAACTGATTCAAGCAGACCATTGTCAACAAGGTAATCAGGAGTAACTCCGTCTGATTCATAGAGTCTTATCAGATCATCCAAATGCAATTTGATTTTCCCTTTCTTTATTTTGGTTGAAATTGCATCAATTCTTCCTTGTGTTTCAACAAATCTTTTACTTTCGATATCCAACACTTCGTGAATATCATTTCTATATTCTAGTAATTCTGGGTATAAAGGTTGGAGCTGGTCCAAATGCATATCGACAATGTCTGCAACCTTGAGATCTAAGCCGAGTTGTTTTAAAAGAGAAAGAGTTCTTCTCAGAATAACCCTTAGATTGTACCCGCCACCGACGTTTGAGGGTAGAGAACCATCGCTTATAGCAAAAACGAGGGTCCTTGTATGATCTATAATAGTATATAATGATTCGTAGGGAACCACAATCTGTTGAAGTTTTTCGAATTCTATACTTAGTTCTTGCGCTACCTGTTTCTTTACCTGCAAAATATCTGATGTCAATTCTAACTTTGCTGAAATTCTACTAAAGTAATCTGAGAGAATTTTAGATCGAGAGTTGTAGTTTTCTTTTAAAGAAAATAAATTGTCCATTCCAGAAGTATCATATATCTTTTTTAATACTGGCTCAAAAGTACAGTCGTAGCTGGTTGAGGTTCCGTTTGTTATCCATGAAAGTCTTTCTAAACCCGCACCCATGTCAATTATTTTATTTTTTAGAACTCTATGATTTTTTTCATTACCTTCAAATTCTGTGAAGACGGCATTTCCTAACTCTAACCCTCTTACAAAGTATTCGAGTGAGCTACCAAACGCTCCAGCACCTATCCATACATCCTCTACAAATGTTATTTCAGCTGGGGATATACCAAAAACATCTACAAGTAATCCAAAATCTAACTCTATACACTTATCCTTCCAGTATCCTCCTTTAGAATCTGCATCGCACGTTTGTCCTATCATACAAAAAGAGGTATAGTGCCGCCCCGTTATCCCCACATTCTCAATGTCATTAAATCTTAAGCACATTTGTGGGACTACCAGTGGATTGCCCGGCAATTCAAACATCACTTTGCTATCGGCAACTCTTTGGAAATCAACGATTGAGGCTATAGTGTAGTAAAGGTCATCTCTCCACCTGCATACTACTGGATATCTATTAACAATAGTGTGATCATTTTGTTTGAAATAATCTCTAATCTTCTCCCATGATTGAGTATAACTAAATCTTTTTGATGTTGGTGGATTTCCAATAAATGTATAATTTTCATGATCTGGACATATCGATCTTTGAGGAATGGCCCAAAAGAATCTACTACAAACGGAACAGCTCTGTCGAACAAAACCTAATTTCTCAAATAACGAAACTTTATAATATTTTTCATAATCGGAGGAGAAAAGTGTAAGAAGCTCGGATTTATTCAAATTAAAAATAATTTAAGGATTAAGAATATTAATGCTTTTAAAAGAATCTAAAATAATTTAATAAAAATATTTCCTTATGAAGATATTGCCTCGTTAATGAATTTAACGTAAGTATCTTTGGGGGCTGCACCAATTGTTCTTTTTATCTCTTTTCCATTTTTGAAAATCAACAACGACGGAATTGACTGGATACCATATTTCATAGCGATTTCCTGGTTTTCATCTACATTAAGTTTTACTACCTTTATCTTGTCTGAATAGGATTGTGCTATTTGTTCAACAACTGGGCCAACCATACGGCATGGTCCACACCATTCTGCCCAAAAATCTACAAAAACAGGTTTATCAGCTTTCAAGACCTCTGAATCCCAATTTCCGGTTGTTACTTGAGTGACATTGTTTCCCATTAATACTATTTAGCTCTTACCGTATTTGAATATTTGTCTAAAATCTGTATCGTCAGACAACTGAGTCGATCATAATTAGGAATAAAAAAAATTATTAACACAGACAATAAATTTTCCAGAAATTTGAAAAGCGAGAAGGTATTTGCTTATTTTCTCTAACTAACGTCGTTAAAACATAGAATATTAACGGCTTTTGAGCATTTTTTTATCTACTACTTTTGATCATAGATTTTGATAGGACTAAAAACTTTGAGTGTATTCTAGCTATTATAGATACCAGACAAATTGTTTGTGTCATTTAAAGACTTAACCAAGCCACCTAGTCAGTACAAATACACTAGTGAAAAAGATATATTCTTATAAAAATTTGAAAATATTGTATAATATTGGAAGACAAAATCGTTGTTGAGAATGAGTTAGGGGACTGGCGAAGGACTCATTATTCTTTTCAAATTTCAGATTCCTTAATTAATAAAGTTGTTACAGTTATTGGTTGGATTTCTTCAAAGCGAGACCATGGGAATGTCCTTTTTGTCCAACTAAGAGACAGATTTGGCGATATTCAAATTCTCGTGAAAAGAAAGGAATTGAGTGAAAATATCTTTGAATCTTTGAAGGGTTTAAAGGAGCACTCTTCAATTGCCATAAGGGGCAAAGTTGTTGTACAAAAAAATTCTAGCAAAGAATTTGAAGTAATCCCTGAAGACATCAAAATTCTATCTGTATCTAACAAGCCTTCTCCATTCCTTACTCAGTCCATTTCTTCCATCGGTATTGACACTAGATTGGACTTGAGGGCTATCGACTTAAGAAGAAATCATTTGCAAAATGTCTTCAAAATTAGGAACACTGTCCTAAATTCTATCAGAGAGTATCTAAATGACAATTATTTTGTTGAAGTAAATACACCCAAAATGATAGCCACCGCAACAGAAGGAGGTGCAGCGTTATTCCCAATCTTTTATTATGATCGGGAGGCATTTTTGGCACAAAGCCCGCAGTTATACAAAGAGCAGTTAACCATGGCTTTTGAAAATGTTTTTGAAATAGCTCCTATATTTCGAGCTGAGCCTTCGAGGACCAATCGACATTTGTCAGAAGCAATGTCGATTGATGTGGAAAAAGCATACGTAGATTATACCGATATGATGGATTATCTTGACAATTTAATCCGATATATTGTTCAAAGTATCAAGAATAATAATCAGGAGGAACTTCAAAGTTTGGGAATTGAACTTCCTGATATAAGTACTCAATTCCGCCGAATTACCTATTCTCAATTAGTAGAAAATTTACAAAATAGTCACAAGTATATCCGATGGGGAGATGATATCACACCGAAACTGCTCAAGGATTTCTTTGGGGATGAATTTTAT
>DATEOO010000491.1:0-2132 GCA_035274085.1 Candidatus Nitrosocosmicus sp. | reverse complement strand
TTTAACACTCTCCCCTGTTTTTCTCGCTGTACTGAAAAGGGAAAATTCTTTTCTAGTTTAGACTTTGTTAACGGTGGTGTCGTATTATTCAGCTAAAGTCATATTACATTATCGTTACGATATTATAAATTTCCCTTCAAGTATAAGATATTATAATATAATCAGCATGTCCTATTAGAACTACATATAAAAATTAATCCCGAAATCTGAGTATTAACATATCAGTTGTTCCTTTGAACTATTACTATTACTATTACCATCATTTTTTACAGATTATGATTTACATTAATAACTCATTAGATACTACCATATCATAAATTTATAAGTGTATAATGCCCTCTAGTTATACCCAAAAATGTCTAATGTATTAAATCAAGCGGATGCATTAACCCCGCTTTATCAAAAAAAGATGCGAGAATGTATTATATGCAAAAATGCTGGGTTTTCTGAACAATTGATCACTTTCCAAAATATGGGTGAGGACTTAGTAACAGGCAAAACCATATGGAAGCCAATCGATGAAAATGGTAACGAACACAAGCATAAATTCAATATACCAGATACTAAGAAACCTACTTTCCTACGAAAAAAAGTGGTAGATATTGCTGCTGTAACGGATGTCAGGGAAGCAAAGGAACTGCTTTTACAAGGCTGGGAATATAAAACATCATATCCTGCAACAATATCCAATATTCCTCATTTCATATTAATAAAAAGAGAATAATTAATGAAGATAAACTCAATTAGATATTAATATGATGGCAATAATCATACAAATCTCCAATTATTATTTTTATTCATAGTTTTTAAATTAAAATCATATGAAGATTTTAACCTGATAAAATTAAAAGATTATTTATTTCATTTATCGAAGATTAATAGACATTATATGACTTTTTAGATATTTTGTTTGGTATCTCTTTTCAACCGAGGAATGTCATCTTATACGTATTCTTTAAAACTTAATCTGCATATTATTGATCTCTTCTTTGCTATCTGTAATTATGACTGATGCCACATCTAATGAAACGAACAAGTATAAGATATTTCCCTCATAGTAATAATCGTCCTTTAACACATCTAATAACAAT
Organism: Candidatus Nitrosocosmicus sp.; assembly: GCA_035274085.1. Classification (GTDB taxonomy): domain Archaea; phylum Thermoproteota; class Nitrososphaeria; order Nitrososphaerales; family Nitrososphaeraceae; genus Nitrosocosmicus. The sequence continues at coordinate 1,041 of DATEOO010000491.1, read as the reverse complement.
CTACTGAAATGTATTTCTCATAAAGCCTTTGAATAATACAGTCATTCCAAGGGTATTCCACAAGTAAAAAATATTGAATGGCAATAGTAAATTCATGGTTATTGTAGCTATATCATTGAAATTATTGTTCATTTCTGAATATCTATCATAGGATTTTAGTCAACATTGCTTATAACCTATTGATATAACTTGTTTTATCTTTGTAATACATCCGCCGAGGAACGAAATATGGAATTTATGACTCATGACTAAAGAAGATATGACAATTGAATTATTATCAATTAGATTTTACTTAATTTTAATGTAATAAACTTACAATTACTATGATGTACTTAATCTCTATGGGCGTGGCCCGGTAGAAATGGTTATTATCATTCACAATATTCATCATACCTATATTCAGACATCGAATAGAAAGCTTTGATATATCGTTGATTTTTTTTCTATTTTCTTAAAATTTATTAATGTTGATCGATTTATTTTTTTATTTGGTTAATTGGTTAATTGGTTAATTGATCGAGATGTTCTCATTGATAAAAAAATATAGTCTATAATAGCACATTAATAATATTCCCAATGATTAATAGTTTAATTTCAGCAGGCGTTTTGCCTTTTTGTCTCAATAGCTGGTGCCAACTTATTCATTTTGACAAATTGGATGGTTATAAACTTTAACGCTTAATCTATAAGTTAATGACAACAATTTCAACAAACATCCAAATTCAAGCACCAGTTGAACAGGTCTTTGAATTCTATACAAATCCAGATAACATAAAGGAATCATGGCCTCGTGACATTGTAAAGGAATCTGAAAATGTATCAGGACAAAAAAGCGAGGAAGGCTCTGAAATGAAAGTTGAAGGAGAATATATGGGTAAAAGAGATGAAATGATTCTCGAAGTTGCTCAAAAAGAACAAAATAAAAGACTAGTTACAAAACAAACACAAGGCCCATTTCAAAGTTGGGAGAGTATACAAGAATTTCAATCAAATGGAAATAATTCTACCAAGGTTAATCATACTATAAACTATGAACTTCCG
>DATEOO010000490.1:0-4558 GCA_035274085.1 Candidatus Nitrosocosmicus sp. | reverse complement strand
TAAACTGATGTCTAATTCATTAGCAAATCACAAAAGAATTGTGCTGTTTTCTGCAACTCTATTTGCTGCTACTTTGTCACTTTTTGGTGCCTATTCATTTAATGGCATAAACGCACAATCATTAGAAAAAATTACAATAGGTCTAAATAATGCTACTTTCGGACCTTTAACTTCAAATCCATCCCTTAATCAAGTAAAACTATTGGTTGACTATCAAACCAAGGATCTTTCGCTAGTGGATTCCACCATTAACGGAAAAATGGAGGTGTTTGCAGCTAATGGAACTCTAATAAAGACTTCTTCCTATCCAAACGGCTTTACAATAACTGATGCGGGGATTATCCAATTTGCTACATCCTTTGCTGATCCTTCTCTAACCAGTGTAAAAACAAATGTCACTCTAACTGATTTGAATAAGACTGAAACACTATCAAATATCTTATCTTCGGACGTTGCATTAACCCTCTGATTTAACAATTTTTATTTTTATTTTTATTTTTGACCAATTATCTGCTATTATATACAATTTGAGATAGTGTTTTATATAATTAATTAAAAAGTTCGTAATATTATTGTAATACTCTTAATCCTATTACATGGGATATGGTATATTTATAAAAGAATGTTTAAATTGCATATCAAACAAAATTAGGGAAGCCTAATGTTATTAGTATTGACGCCGCGTGTAATTTTTGGCACTTGTATTAGAGGTAAAAGAATGTGGTAAAACTACTTGCAACTTTAATCCTGTTATTGTTGCTCGCAAATATATCAATTTCGTCTGTAAATAATGTACTAGCTCAAAACACTACTTCTACCGAAAATCCTGCAATATCAAATGAAGATCTATTGCTTTTAAATATTAATCTAAATAGAATAGATACGCAGCTTAATATTCTATTAAGCAAAATAAATAATAATAACAATTCTCTGTTATTCGAACATGCTTATATTCCTCATTCTGTAATTTATCCATCAACTAAACCTATTGCGTTAGCAATTAATGAAGAATTGGCTAATAATTTGGAATCTAATCTTACTGAAGTTGGAATAGAATCTCGTGCTGATACCAATTCTCCTATTATTCTTACTGACATAACCGACGCCAAAAACATAATCAACGATTTTTACTCAAAACTGAAAGATACACTTTCTGCACAAGATTTTTCAGTTCTTGAATCTCAAACAATGTCATATCTGCTAAGAGATGCTTCTAATTCATATGGGTTATATTTGAACACTTCAAAAATTGCCGATCCTGATATTGCAAAATTTGCCATGATAGATTATGAGAATACACGAGGATTGATAAATCAATCAAATACAATTTTTGAAATGTTAAAACCAAATATGACTGATGCAAAATCTAATGAAATAGAATATTTTATCACAAATTTAAATACAATAATAGATTCTAAACGTGATAATACATCAGAATTTTCGAGAATAGTTTATGCATTAGAGAATGATCTGAATGAATCTAATAATATTCGTATATCAAGTACGACTGGTAGAGTTGATCCATCTCTCCAGGTATATTATGATAACATAGATATTCTGCTAAATAATGCAATTTCCTCCATTCAAAATGGTAATTATCTTGCTGCAGACAAAAATGTATCCTCTGCGTATTTAGACAATTTTGAATATCTTGAAGCCCCAATCGAAGAGGTAAATTCCACCTTAATGTTGCAAATAGAAACTGATATGAGGGAAAATCTGCGTGCTTTAATTAAAAATCAAACCTCGCTTGCTGATATTGAGGCTTACATTTCAAACATAAAAGATGATCTGCATGTTTCCAAACAGTTGCTAAGTACCTCTAATGTTGTACAGTCAAAAAATAATTTTACCTTACCATCTTCTTTTGTTACGAATACTGCCAATATTGATTCCTTAAAACAAGGATTTGGAGTTTTCACAGGAGAGAGGCGTTCTATGGGCGAAGTTTCAGAAGATTTTAAGGGTCAGGTTCGTAACGATATAGATACAATCAGACTTAAACTAGATGAGGTAATAACTATTTACAATCAAAATGATACTTCTCAAGCACTGGCAACTGCTAGATCTGCATATCTTGACAGTTATGAAAATATTGAGGTACCATTGAGACCAATTGATCCAGATTTTACTCTCGAAATGGAGATAAAATTTGCTGAATTACGTAACCTCATTTCTTCAAATGCTCCATCTGATGAGGTCGTTTCTAAGATTGCAGAACTTAAAAGTGGATTGGATGAATCCGAAAGGTTTGTTTCAGGTATAGGAACAGTTGCACCTGCAATTGCATTTTCTTCATCATTTTCAATTATTTTTAGAGAAGGCCTGGAGTCTGCCTTGATACTTGGTGCCATTTTGACATACTTGGAGGCATCGCGAAATGAAAAGTTCAAAAAGCATGTATACGCGGGAATTGTGCTTGCTTTGGTCCTAACGGCAGTAACATGGGTTGTTGCTCAATTTATAATAGAAATATCTGGTGCACAAAGAGAACTTATTGAGGCTATAGCTGGCCTCTCTGCAGTAGCTGTTCTATTCTGGGTCAGTTTCTGGGTTTTAAATAAGATTGAAACCAAGAAATGGATTGAATTTGTTAAGGCTAAAGTCTGGCAAGCAACGACTACAGGTAGTTTTATGGTATTTATTATGTTGTCTTTCTTTACCGTGTATAGAGAAGGCTTTGAAACAGTCTTGTTTTATGAAGCTCTATTTTCTTTTGCAAAATATATGGAGATATATGTACTTACGGGGTTAGTGTCGGGCCTAGCTGTAATAATTGCAGTCATCTTTATAATTCGAAAACTGGGAAGGAAATTACCATTAAGAGTTTTGTTTGGACTTACTATGGCAGTTGGAGCTTTTATGTCGATAACCTTCTTAGGTAATGCAATTCGTGAATTTCAGGAACTTGGATGGATTTCTACTACTCCTATATACAACATAGTACCTCGATTAGATATTAACGTTGCAACGATGACTGGGATACACCCAACGGTAGAAACAGTAGTGGCTCAACTCATATTACTTTCAATATATTTGGGTGGATCTCTCTATATACTATTTATTCAGCCTAGACGACAACAAAAGATAGCCTCGATGAGAAAGTCCATAGGCAATAAAGATAAGGAGAAACAAAAAGGAGGATAAAGACCTCTATTATTACTATATTTATTATAAGAAATTAATAAAATTGATAAAGTAGTTATATTTGGTAATTTAATATTCTTTTGTTTGATTGATATACCGGACCTCTATTCTGTTTACAGCAGTTCAGGTTACATTGGTATATTTTTAATCAGCTTTATAGGTAGTATTATTCCATTTATTCCAGTCCCTTATTTTCCTATCTTAGTCACTTCAGCCTTAGATAAAAGTCTAGACCCAAACCTAATTATTTTAGTGAGTACTATTGGGGCTGTTCTGGCCAAAACAATAATCTTTACTGCAAGCTATTACGGTAGAAATATTTTAAGTAATAAGACAAAAACCCGTATGCTTCCTCTTCAAAAACTATTAGGTAAATATGGTGGCATAGGGGTTTTTGTGGCCGCTTTAACTCCTATACCAGACGATCTAGTATATATCCCACTTGGAATTGCCAAATACAGTCTACCTAAATTTGCGATATTTACATTCGCAGGCAAGTTTATTCTAGGAGCAATAATCGTGTGGGGAACCGTATTGTTGGGTCGACCAATAATGGAACGATTCCTTGTAGTAACAGATTACAATAATGAATATTCGGCTATTTTGATTTCTATATTAACCATATTATTATTAGCTTTAGTATTATATTTTACATTTAAATTTGATTGGGCCAAAATAATTGGCAAATGGTTTCCCTGGGCTATCGATAATTCTGACGGTAATTCTGACGATGACTCCAAACAAAATAGCTAGCCGGCTTATCTATTAGATAACATTTTAATATAATTTTTTTCACTTAAATTATTTTCTAATGTTTAATAACAAAAAAATACCATATATCATGTCTAAAAATGGATAGCGACTCAAATATTGATTTCAATGTTCTGTTCAAAAAAAGTTATAAAGAACTTGGGATTAATTGGCTTGATAATTTAGAAAACGATGATAACTATATGACTACTATAATGAAGGATTTTCACACCCTATTTCCAGAGATTAAGGTAATAAATCCATATATGATTTTATTGAAAACGATAACTTTTGTAATACAAAAAAATACCTTTGTATTACAAAAGAGCGATGTATATGATTTTTTTATAATGTCATACAAGTTTTTGATAGATCATTTGATAAAAAAACAGGTTAATTCTATTCCATTTACTTTGTCTACTTTCGACAATGTTGTATTTGAAATTTGTAATGACTTCCTTCATTCTTATGATACTTTCGACAAGAATATGAAAATTCAGTTTCCCAACTTACTTGTAGATGTCCTTAGCATAATATTTTTCAAGTCTGATTTAGATGGCAAAAAGATATCTCTTTTCCAGTTAAAGACTTATTATGAATCCAAAAAATCATCCTTGCTAGAACATGTTTATTCTTATCCGTCAAAAGAACTACAAGTTTT
>DATEOO010000489.1:0-4769 GCA_035274085.1 Candidatus Nitrosocosmicus sp. | reverse complement strand
TAATAAAATGACCAATTTACATAAAATCATATATTATAATTTTGATATCTCTGGTTTTGATTTGACAACCTAAATATAACAGGAAATAAATTTTTTAGAATTGTGAAAATAAATTTTTCGGATATTGTTCAAGTGATATTTTTATCCCTATCAAATCTTTTGTTTGCTCATTTTTCCTTCTGGAAATCTGGGGCTATTATAAACGCTCATCCAAAAATAATGGCATTTGATAAACACGTTAAGAATTTTTATGTAGACATAACCATGTCGTCTTAACAAGGATAAGATGGAGAGATGGAAACCAATATCTGGAATTCAATAGAGAGCAAATGGTTACGTATTTGGGAGCAAAATACAACATATACGTCGGATCCAAATGCAGGTCGAAAGAAATTTTTTATTACCGTTGCTTATCCATACCCTAACTCACCCCAACACATTGGGCACGGTAGAACTTACACTATAGCAGACGTGCATGCCCGATACAAAAGGATGAGGGGATTTAATGTACTTTTTCCTATGGCTTTTCATTATACCGGTACTCCAATTCTTGGGATGGCAAAGAGGGTACAAGCAGGAGATGAAGAATTAATAGAAAATTTCAGAAGAATATATGGCATCAGTAACCAAGATATACTTACTTTTCGAGATCCTCTTCACATAGCCAAATATTTTCATAACGAGATAAAGGCTGGAATGAAGGAGATGGGATATTCTATTGATTGGAGACGAGAATTTACGACCATTGATCCTATATATAAGAAGTTCATTTCTTGGCAATTTGAAACTCTTATAAAACTCGGGGTAATAGAACAGGGCTCTCATCCGGTAGGATGGTGCCCTAATGACTCAAACCCCGTTAGTCAACATGATACCTTGGGTGATGTTGAGCCATCATTCACAGAATATTCTCTTATTAAATTCAAGCTTAAAAACGAGAACATAATTATACCTGTGGCTACACTGAGACCCGAAACCATTTTCGGGGTGTCCAATCTCTGGATAAATCCCAACGAAGAGTATGCTCGCGCACTTGTCGATGATACTGAAAATTGGATATTAAGCAGACCCGCAGCACAGAAATTGGAACATCTGAATTATTCTATAAAAATAATAAAGACATTTTTGGGCAAAGATTTGATAGGCGCACTGGTTAAATCACCTCTAACTAACCGATTCGTTCCAATTCTTCCTGCTACATTTGTTACTCTAGATGAAGGCAGTGGGATAGTAATGTCTGTCCCTGCGCATGCTCCATTTGACATGCAAGCCCTATTGGATTTTAGAAAACGATCACCAGATTACCCTGCTGTATTGAATTCTGAAAAAATTGTCCCTATCGTAATAATAGATTCTAAAGTTCAAGAACCAGTTGACCGGTTATCTTATAATATTGATGATAATAAAACTATTACCAATAAAGATGGACGTTTTACATCAAGTGCAAATCAAGATTTTGATGGGCATGAATTAATACCTGCTAGGGTATTGCTAGAAAAATATGGTATATCAAACCAAAGCGATCCAAAATTGGAGAAGGCCACATCAGAATTATATTCATTAGAATTTTATAAAGGAAAAATGAATGAGGGAACTTTTGAATACTCAGGAATGCCTGTTTCAAAGGCCAAAGATTTAGTGAAAGAGCGTTTGATTGCTTTGCATGAATCCGTTCCTTTTTTTGAAATGACTAACAAACCTGTTTATTGTAGATGTGGGACATTGTGCTATGTCAAATTATTGAATAATCAATGGTTCCTAAACTACGGTAATTCTGAATGGAAAAACTTGGCACTTGAATGTCTAAACAGAATGGAAGTAGTACCATCAGAAATAATTAAAGAATTCAATAACGTATTTGAATGGCTTAAGGTTAGAGCCTGTGCGAGAAAAACTGGATTAGGTACACCATTACCATGGGACAAAGACTGGATAGTCGAGAGTTTGTCTGACTCTGTTATCTATATGGCTTACTATATTATCTCCAAATATGTCAATTTAAATGCATTTGAAAAATTTACGTATATTGTTGATAATTCATTTTTTGATTATGTCCTCTTAAATATAAAGTCTGGTTATTTCCTTGCCCTTGACGAAAACGACAATATCTCAAAAGATTTCAGTTCCCTAGAGATTGATCCTAATTTGGATAAATCTATGTTAACCGAGTTTTTGCAAGTTTCCAAACTAATTCATGAAGAATTCAAATACTATTATCCACTTGATTCTAGACATTCAGGCAGAGACTTGGTACCTAATCATTTATCTTTTTTTATTTTTAATCACGCAATTATTTTTCCAAAATCCTTATGGCCTAAGCAAATAGTTGTCAACGGCTCTGTTCTAATGGATGGAAAAAAAATGTCAAAATCCATGGGCAACATAATACCCTTGAGAAGTACTATCAAGCAATTTAATGCAGATTCCATACGAGTGGCTATGTTAGCTTTGGGAGAATTATTACAAGACGTTGATTTTTCTTTTTCAGCTTTAAAAGGAATATATTCGAGGCTAAACGAAATCTATGACTTTGGTAAAGATTTCATATCTAGACAAAAAGCTGGTATAAATCCAGAGCTTATTAACGATGACTTTTCTGAACATCTTGTTGATTTAGAATGGGAGGATAAATGGTTGGTGCACCGCGTAAACTCCATCATAAAAGATATTACGAATTCATTTGAAGAATTGCGAATAAGGGATGCCCTAAATACTGTTCTTTATCTAATGGATAAAGATTTTGAATGGTACAAGAAAAGGAAGGAATCCAGGAGGGGTAGATGGTCCGATAATAATACAGATCTTTTTGTCATATCATATTTTTTTAGAGCAAGAATCAAAATGTTGGCTCCTTTTTGTCCATTTCTTGCCGAAGAGCTTTGGGAATTATTAGAACCTCAAAAAGGATCTATATTTCAAGATGGCTGGCCATGCTTTAAAAGTGAATTAGTAAATCCAGTTACTAATGAAATTGAACAGGAGATTTCAAATATTCTTGATGACCTGCACAAAATTTTGAGAGTGACAAAAAATACACAACTAAAAAATATTCATATATATTTATCTTCAAACGACAAAAAGGTCCTGTATGGTAAAGTATTAGATCTGGTGACAAATTCTAATACTAAGAATTTTGGACTCATAATGAAATCATTACTTTCGGATACAACAATTTCTATTGACCATAAGAATTTTGTGAAAAGTAATACAGATTTCGTAAAGAAGATAAATGAGGATATCCTTTCGTTATCTCCTACAGAACAAGAGAGAAGGATTAACATTGGTTTGTTTGATGAATACAGCGCTTTAATGGATGGAATTGGATTGCTGACATCTGAATTTGGAATTGAAGAACCATGTATCAAAGTATACTACGAGCAAGACCCTAAGATTTATGATCCTAAAAATAAGGCAAGGTTCTCTAGACCATTTAAACCCGCAATATATCTTGAATAATCAATCTCGTTTATTTATTGGACTAGTATTCTAAAAGCTCTTCCAATTTAATTCTCTTGTTGTCTAATTCGGAATCGCCTTATCTATTTAGGATTACCGATCTAAATATTACTTAGATTATCCCTTTGATACACTACTAGCTACAAGTTGAGAGTACTTTTCGGCCATTTTCTAGGTGCCTATTAATACGATTAATCTGATAACAACATGATTCAGTCATATCTGATTAGTCGTTGTTAAACTATCTCCATAAATGACAAATATTTTTAAGTCCCACACAGCGGAGTAATTAATATTAAAGTTAAGTTGCAAATTTTTTAGTATTAGGTGCTTATCGTATCGATTTATTATCATGCTAGTGAATTGTGATTTTTAAGTAAACGGCTAAAATAAGTTTTAGCCTCATATACATCATTCTTTTATTTTGAAATATTTTATCGAATTACCAATTTCGTATATCAACAATCACTTTAAAAATTTAAAAGTATCGATTATTGTGTCAAACGTTTCCTGGCTCTCTGCAGATTCAAATTGTCCGATGTTATTTTGAAATGCCAAAAGATGTCCTTGGCCATCATGGGATATAAGGAAGCGTCTAATCTTGATATTTCCCGACTTAGAGGGATATATGCTAGTTGTATATGCTGCTTTATCGCCATTTATCTCAAACGGTGGGGTTTTTACTTTCTCTATTAAGATTTCTACTTTATCAAGTGATGATTTCAACCCTTTTCCAAACCCAAAAATCTTTAACCCAACATTTGCTTCAGTCGACAATTAAATTAAATTAAATTGCAAATCTTCTTTTTTCAAATTAAGGCTATACGTGGTATCGTCGTCACTTGAGGAATCATCCTGGGGTCGTAGCGAGGAATTGTAAAAAAATGAGATACCCATGTTTTTACTATAAAATTTTTTAAATAAAATATCATCCATTATTTTTCTAGACCCCAAATTACTAGCATTCATTGTTTTTAAAATCTAGTGTTAATATTGAGATTCATCCTGATGATTTCTAGCGCGGATTGTTCGTTTTTCGTTTCTGTAGCCTATCTAGATAGTAATAAGACACAAAATATAAAAAAAACCCACAAGCGACCACTATAAACCCATAAATAGAAAGGGATTCTCGTTGAGATAAACTTCCGAATCCTACAAGAATTGCTCCAAGAATCATTAATGTGATGCCAACCCTCAATGGACCAGGCATTTTCCTTTTTTTTGATTTGAAGGGGTTTTTTGCAACCATTATTAAATTACTTATTCGAGATCTTTTTAATCATATCCATTTGTATATTGGTTAATGAAATCAA
>DATEOO010000488.1:0-4013 GCA_035274085.1 Candidatus Nitrosocosmicus sp. | reverse complement strand
AAGGCTGTTTCGCGTCCAAAATTTGTATGAGCTTCAGTTGAATCAAAATATTATGCTATGTGATAACTAATTTGACTTACTCACTTATGGAGGTGCATATCAGAAAAAATTTTGGTTTCTTTGTAATCTAGAAGTCAATTTAATTATGTAGATTTTCTCCAAAAAAAGACATGTTAGATTTCATGCCAGCCTTGTTAAAGACAATTTATACTACTCGATCCTAGTGGGTAGTCACTTTCAACAAACAATAGTATTTTTAGTATTAACCGAATTCGTTTTGTTTACTTGCTTTTGACCTTCTATTCTATGTCGATTTCATAGTCATTCCCTTAGTTAAGAAAACTTGTAGTATTGAAAAGCTTAAACAGAAAACTTATCATAGAAAGGCGAGAATTATATACGTTAATAAAAGCATCAATTTTTTATTTATCAACTTACCCACATTTCATCTAGTTACGGTTTTGTCACTTACCAATTTATATACTTACTTTTCTATAGTGACTATTACAAAGTGATTTATGATGACAGGAAATCAATGTGATTCAAATTGCGAAGTTCATTCTGGAAGAGAAGGAGGAGGGTCTTTCTACCATAGCCATAACAAGTATCCACATCCGTGTGAATGTGATACTTGTGGATGCGATACGATCCACCATATTAGTAAAGGTAGTTGTTCGGGCTGTGATGTTGACCCAATTGAAGGTGCTAAAAAATTATTGGAAAGTGCATTCTTTGAAGCTTTAAAAGAAGTTCATGTAGAGAAGATAAAGAAAATAATTGAAAGAGATTGGGGTAGTAATATAGACAAAGCGGCTGAGTTAGCGGTTAAAACTATTGAAAAACAATGGCAAACATCATTATCCACATCATCTCCAAGTAAGGAATTTTATGAAGAACTAAAAAAGATAATGACATCAGGCAGTAAATAATATTAAGGATATTCATCTAATGAACTAAATATCATATTTTTTGGTTAATTTGATGTATTTAGACTACTTTGTTATTTAGGAATATACAAATTTTTTTTAGATATTTTTTAGCCTCTATAATTAATAAAAAATCAATCTTTTCTTAGAATTGAAACAAAGGAAAAGAGAAAGAGAATTTTGGTCTATTGTTTCAGTCTTATTTTTAACATTTTCAGACCAATGACTACCTGAAAGTAACAGTATATGAAAAGTAAGGAAAGTAAGTCAAGAGTGTTGTATAGTATAAGAAAAATTAAGAATCATTCCTCAGAGTAGTTGCATAGATAATTTTTAACACCTGATGATCCATTGATACAATGTTTCACAAGTTAATAACTTAGTCAGCTATCGATTTTAAAAAATCTTAGTTAACTCAGCTAACCAGCTGATGGGTTAAGAAAATACTTTAATATGTATTCGTGTTGTTGACTGGTTTTTAGAGATATTATAACAACTATTATATATGAACGAATTGTGGAAAATATTCAAAATTGAACTTTTTAGGTATCAAGGGATTGATCTATGGCTGATCTAAAGGTTTGGTTGGTGTTAATATTGCTTTGGGTAATTATAGGTTCTTCCTATATTACTATAAAAATTGCCATAGATACTATCCCACCATTTTTAATGTCTGGAGTAAGATATGCATCATCTGGTGGGCTACTCGTCCTTCTATATATACTACTTCCTTCACAAAACAATGACTATCAGGCTAATCAAAATCAAAATGCCCGGATCAGTCGTCGGATTAAGCTTGATTCATTACTTGATAAAAAACAATGGAAGGAAGCAACAATTGTCGCAGCTGCATTGATCCTTGGTGGACAGGGATTGTTGTCGTGGGGCGAACAATATCTTTCATCTAGTGTTACCGCACTTTTATTTTCGACAGTTCCCATCTGGGTATTGCTGCTTGGGAAATTAATATATAAAGAAAAGTTCAAGAAATTTACAGTATTTGGAGTTCTTATTGGTACTATAGGCCTAGTCATGTTGATATTCCCTTCTCTATCTGCACAAATCTTAGAAATAGCTTCTCCGAACACGAAATTTGAATTTATTGGTATAATAGCGTTAATAGTAGCTGCACTCAGCTGGTCAGCTGGATCATTGTATTCATCTAAGGCAGATCTATCAAACAATGTATTCATTTCAACTGGTATGATGTTATTTATAGGTGGATGTTTCTTAATTGCTTTGGGTGTAGCAACAGGCGAGCTGCGAAATTTTCCTACGTCTGAAATCTCTGTGGAATCAATGTCCGCTTTATTTTATCTTATTACTGTAGGTTCAGCAGGATGGGCTGGATTTTACTGGATTCTTAGGAATAAATCCGCATCATTAGCTAATACTTTTGCTTATGTGAGTCCTGTAGTAGCTGTTATTCTTGGGTGGGCAATACTTAGTGAAACTATTACTACTCAAATACTAGTCTCCACTGTGGTAATAATGACAGGAGTAGTGTTGATTGCAAACAAAGGGAAAAAATGATATTTTCACATGTTCGAATAATAAAATTTCATTAAGTGCTTGACCATGATTGTTAATTATTATTATTTTCACATGTTAAAATCTTTAAAAGCACAAGTAGAATGTCTGATTTATAGAAATTTGTAGGTGAACAAATTCTTTTACTCGCATATATTATGGTTATATCAAATGAATAATTATTTCATACCATTAACCCATAATTTTCACTTTTACTTGCACTTAAAACAATTACTGCGATTTTTATCATGCAAACCCAGCTAGCAAGAATTAATTTACCGATATGACTGAGTGCATGACAGGTATGACAAAATGAGATGCCAGAACCCTATCATGAATGAGATTCTCGATGCTTATAAACCAATTTGGTCACTAAAACATGCCATTTCCCTTATGGGTTGGGACTTTGAGACTTACATGCCTGGAGGAGGAACCGAGGAAAGAGGAGTGGCAGATTCTCAACTTCACATGCTACACAAGGATCTCCTGTTAAATCAAGATTTTATCGGTCTTGTAGGGTCAGCAAAGAAGTTGGATAGCCTTGGTGACTTTGAGAAAGGCATCGTAAGAGTACTGGATAGGGAAATAACCAAGCAGATCAAGATACCCAAAGAATTAACTGAAGCAGAATCTTTGGTAAGAATAAGGGGAAACATGGCCTGGAGGGAAGCGAGGGCCAAATCTGATTTTAAGATATATGAACCTCATTTGAAGGAAATGATCGAAATAAAGAAACAAATCATTGCAAAGAGAGGTTATGAGAAGCATCCTTATGATGCGCTTTTGGATACTTTTGAGGAACAACTTACTGTTGATGATTTGGATAAAATATTTGGCGCATTGACTCCCCGTCTTCAGAGGCTTGTGAAAAAACTAATTGATTCAAACAGCCCGTTTTGCAAAGAGAACAAACTTGCAAAATCCGAGTATGATATTAAAAAAGTGGATGAGCTTAATCATGATATTTTGACTCTTTTGCAATACGACACAAAACGTTTCAGAATGGATGTATCTACTCATCCCTTCACTGAGACTATGGGGCTAAACGACATCAGAATAACTACTCGCTATGAAGGCACTGATTTTAAAAAGTCTATATTCAGTACAATTCATGAAGCTGGCCATGCCCTGTATAATCTACAATGTGATCGGTCGTTGTCATTTACTCCTATTGAAGGCGGATCATCACTAGGACTCCACGAATCTCAGTCAAGGTTTTGGGAGAACATAGTGGGCAGAGGTTTACCTTTTGTTCAATTGATAGGTCCATTGATTAGAAAACAAGTAATTTCCGCAAACCAAACAACAGATGACGAATTGTATCATTATTTCAATAATGTCAAGGCCGATTATATACGAGTTGACGCCGATGAAGTTACTTATAATCTACACATAGCAATTAGATACGAGATAGAAAAGAAAATATTTGGAGATGAACTAAGTGTTACTGAGATTTCTGAATTCTGGAACGATAGAATGGAACAGCTGCTTGGGGTGAGACCATCTACAGATTCACAGGGCGTGCTACAGGATACACATTGGAGCAGTGGTCTGTTT
>DATEOO010000487.1:0-7335 GCA_035274085.1 Candidatus Nitrosocosmicus sp. | reverse complement strand
GAGTTGTAGATATGTACTCTATCAAACCTATAGACTCTGAATTGATATACAAATGTACCAAAGAAACAGGATCATTAGCTTCCATAGAAGAACATAATATAGTAGGAGGACTTGGGTCTGCAATTTCAGAGGTAACTTCTGAGATATGCCCTACCTTCGTAAGAAAGATAGGGATTAGAGACATGTATGGGGAATCTGCAAGAGACGAAGAAATTGATAACCTCTTGGATAAATATGGAGTATCACCTGGGGAAATAGTAAAAAATGTGGTTGCTCTAAAAAGAGTGAAATAAATTGAAAATCTTTCTAGATACTGCTAATGTTAAATCTATAGAAAAATACAATGAATTAGGTGTAGTAGATGGTATAACTACCAACCCAACATTGCTTTCAAAAGAAAAAGGCAACCCAATAGAGACCATGAAGAAAATCGTGGAAATTATTGAGGGGCCAGTTAGTCTTGAGGTAGTTGCAATCGACTACGATAAGATGTTAGAAGAATCGTTGAAATTAGCAAAATATGGGAAAAATGTGGTTGTAAAAATTCCTATGACCATGGATGGTCTAAAAGTTGTGCATACACTAACTAAAAGGGGCATAAAAACTAATGTGACACTAATTTTTTCTGCAAATCAAGCGCTACTAGCCGCTAAAGCTGGAGCGACTTATGTAAGTCCGTTTATTGGTCGGTTAGATGATATTGGAGCCGAAGGTCTAAACCTAGTAAGCGAAATTGTTCAAATTTTTGCTAGCTATGATATTTCGACTCAGCTATTGGTGGCTAGTGTTCGTCACCCATTACATGTGATAGAAGCTGCAAAAATGGGGGCTGACGTCGTTACTCTTCCGCCAGACATTCTGGATAAGATGATACGCCACCCTTTGACAGATAAGGGACTAGATTCTTTTTTGTCAGATTGGAAAAAACTGGAAAAAGATAATCCCGATCTAGCGTTCTAATTATACATTTCTATATTGGAGATGTACTATAGAAACGCATCATTCTGTAGTTAAAAGCCCCAATACTTTTTTTGGTAAATCCTGTAACCTCTTTTTTGACAATGTGAGAATCCGTTGATAATTGAGGTATTTCAAATTATGTCCAATTCCTATCGCATCTCCTAAATCAGATCCCAGGCCGATTGCGATCATTTCTATACCACTTCTTTTATACGACAAGACCACCGAACGTACAGCATCCATATCTGATGGTTCGCCATCTGTAAGGGTTACAAAGATGTCTGGTTTGAACGCATTAATACTTGGCTGGAGTATCTTGTAGATTTCTGCCAGAGGTGTTCCTCCTATTGGTTTTACTTGCATCAATCTTCTGGCATAAATGGATCCCCATCTTGCAGTTGGTGGTTTTATGACCCAACATTTAACCATTCTAGATTCAGTATTGAATGCATAAATTGAAAACTTAATTCCCAGATATTCCAATCCCTCACACAATGCAACGGTGGCCTTTTTATACTCTATTTCATTATCCTCAATACTGCTTGAAAGATCTAAAAGAACTGATATCTTTACATTTATTGCAATTTTCTTATCACTGATAAAAATTTTGGGCTGCTTTTCAATGTAATTTTCAATCTCTATTTCGTCCCCGCTAAAATCATACTTTTCCTTCCATCCGCTTTTCCATTCTTTAAGTGCTGTTTTCACCTTATTAATCAAATCAAAATCGTAAATGGCGTTTTCATCAATACCCATGTTATCGGGAATTGCAATGGATAGGTTTTCAGTGGTTTCAAAACCTTTATTATCATTTTTTTTACTCTCATTGACTATTATTCTGAATTCTTCATTGATGTCATCGCCTTGGACAATTTCTTTTTTCAATTTCTCTATTTCTATCTCTTTAGTTTTTATTCTCACAAGTTTTTCAATTTGTGATAAGACTTCTTCTTGTCTCATAGAAAGTCCAACCTTGCCCTTTGGCATAACTATCGGGATTGGAGGAATTGACATTAATGAATCAACTTGTAGTATTTTGATTATTTTTCTTGTTTCATACTCTAGCCACTTTTGATCCTTTATTGAGTCAAAAGTTTTATTAAGTTTAAAATTTTTAATATATTCTTCTAAAATGCTGTGTGCATAGTCTGATGCGTTTATTACCCTTTCATTCTCGCCACCAAAGAGTTCACCCTTTATATAACCTGTCAAAAAGAACTGAGAAAATGCCTCTAAAACTTTATTTTTACCATGAAGTGAATTCAGCAGGGGTTTATTATGCCAGGATAATCCCTCGTAATAAATAATTTCTTTTATCATACCCTTCCATTCTTCCAATCCTAATATTTCTATCCGCTTTGTTTCCAAAATGTTGAAAACAAAACCAAAGACGACATCGGTATCAAAAATCTTAAATGAATATTTTAGTCTGACTGATTCATACCATAGTAATGTTCGCCATTGTCTGTATTTTTGAAAAACGTTACCATAGAAATAATCTAATCCCGGAAGGATAATCCTTTTCTTGTCTAAATTAGTTGAGATTTTTCCTTCTCTTGAAATATGAATCGTTGACTCAGTGCTGTCTGACCATCGTCTTGATAAGAATGTAGCAATCTCGAGCAACACGTCATTTCTAATATGGATGTTTTCAAGGTCGAGGTCGTCAAATTTTAAAAACGATTCAGACCTTTTCTTGATTTGCTTGCTATTTATTTTATTATCAAAAGTTTCACCAGGTTTTGAATCACTGTCATTTTCCTTGTCATTGTCTTTAATGTTCCAAAAAATAGACATACTTTGCCAACATGAATTAAAGGAATATGGATGCGATTATATCCATTACTTTTCGATATTCAATTTCGCCCCATTGATGGTAAACGTTTGCAAAAACAAATTCAGCTGCTTCCTTTGCATTTGTATTGTTCGTTACCAATTTGGAATAGGCTATAGTTTCCCTTAAACTAGGACTATAAAAAATTTCTTCAAGAGATGCTGCTTTCCGTAGATTATGGGCTAACTTTATTGCACTTTTAATGTTATCTTCATCATTTTGACTGTTGACCTTTACATGTTTTTTGATAATATCCATTTCAATATCCTCTGGAGGGTAGTCTAGCATAATTCTAATTGGGAATCGGCTTAGAATTTGTGGTGGAAGTTCTTTTGTTCCAACATGCGATAAAGGGTTAATGGTCCCAATTACAAACCAGTTATCCTTTGCATTTATAGTCTGTCCATGGAATTCTTTTAAAACAATTTGTCTTCTATCATCTAAAGCCTCATCAAGTCGAAGAAGCACATCGGGTTCGGCAGCATTAAGCTCATCTAGGTACAATAAATCGCCTTGTGTCATAGAGTGAACTAGAACTCCATTTACGAAATTTATCTGACCATTATCAATAGTGTTAGTTCCTATTAGGTGAGATTCTCTAGTCCTGAGACTAAAATTTACAGATGATAGATCTTTATTAACCTGCTTAGCGAATTTTCTAACGAGTGTTGTTTTCCCTGTCCCTTTTGGGCCAATTATCAGGACAAAAATACCAAGTTTAAAAGCCTTATTTAATATTTCAAAAGCATTATTCCAGTCAATATACTCTATATTCGCTTCATTGGCCGCAGACATCAATTTAGGTTTTCTCGTTCATCTATCTAATTAAAATATATCGTAGACTTTTATATGGTGTCCAAATGAAACCTGCACCAAAAAATTACATTAATTTGTTGCGACGTTGCATAGACTAGCTTTCGCAGGCTAGAGGTTAACGACTGGGATGCAGCAAAAGAATTTGGATCAAATTTATCTTCCTAATAAATTTAATTCTTAAAGTCTTAATCTTCCATCCGAATTTATAATAGAAAAGAACTCCTGCTTAGTGTTGTTGTTTTCTTTAAAAATTCCGTCAACTGCTGACGTTGTAAATTCTGCTGAACTAGATTGAGTGCCTCTTGCAAAAACACAGGTATGAATAGCCTTTATAACAACTCCAACTCCTTTAGGCTCTAGTCTGTTTTTGATTTCCTCTAGAATTTGGTACGTGAGTCTTTCTTGAAGCTGGGGTCTAGAAGATACTTTGTCCACTAGCCGTTGGAATTTCGAGAGGCCGAATATTTTGTTATTTGGAATATAACCAATGGCAACCTCTCCAAAAAAAGGAAGCAAATGGTGTTCACAGAATGAAAATAATCTCAGATGATTTCCTATTATCATATCGTCATGATCTGCTTTAAAGGCAGTAAATTTCTCATATGATCTCTTTTTGAATAATTCTTCACCAAATGACCGTAGTCTTCTACTAGTTTCCTTATTATAGCTGCCATCCTCACCACCTATCAATCTATAATAACCATTTACTGTGCTATCAAATTCATCTCTGTTTTCGCTAAGAAAAACATCGTTTATTCCCTTTCCTTTTAATCCTAAACTTTCTTTTTCTATCATTTTAATCTGTATTATTAGTTAATGATATAGTTCACTTGCAAATAAAATACTTTTGTTAGTCTAGGATTTAAAAAGTTAGTATACTATTATAAAAAACCCTCAAGACCTTGAACTCTATCTACCATTTACTATCCACTAAGTTAAAGGAAAATCTCATAACAGCACTCAACGTCCTCAAATGATTTTATAGGGTTTTTCAAATCTACAGAAATTTTCTTAAAATCATAACCTTACAAACAAATATTCTCCCTGGTAGTGTTAGAAATAATTATTTGGCCACCGTTTGCAAACTCCTGGAGTCTGCTCGCGAAATTAACATTGGTTCCCATGGCCGTGAATTGATCATATACTAGACCAATGTGAACTTGGCCTGTATTGATACCACATTTTATATTAAAATCTAGATCTATTCCATTAATTTCCCATTCTAATTTCATCCTATCTTTTAAGTTCTGAAAGCTATTTCTTAATTCAATTGCTGCATTAATGGCATCCAAAGCTCCGTAATCCAGCCCACAAGTCCCTATTGGCAAATTCTTCTGAAAGAACCCGAACCAGGACATGATACCATCTCCGATAGTTTTGTCCTACACTCCATTGTTATGAGCATTAATTGACCTCGCAATCCTAAAATACTCATCCAAGAATTCAATAATGATGTTCTCGCTATCAATTAAGTAAAACGACTTTGTTAGTTTTGAAAATCCACTGATATCCCAAAAAACAATGGTAATTGTCTTATTACAAGTGTCTGAAGTCAGAATGTCCATATTACTACCTTGACTGCTATTATTATCCAATGCCATTAAATTTTGGAGGTTAGATTGACTATTCGTATTAGCTAGATCCCCGAATTTTATCATATCGATATTGGATTGCATTTTTGATGGAATCTTGAATCTAATTTCGTTTTTGAAAATTAGCTAATAGATTGGGTTAAATTGAATTTGAGAGTTCCCCTGATCATTGGTTTATTATATAGATGGTAGAAATCTTGCCGACTTGGAAAAATGTGCTGTGATAATTGACAATGGAGGTGTGGTCGTTTATCCTACTGACACTGTTTTCGGGATAGGTTGTGACCCTACAATCGAAAAATCGGTTTTAAAAATATTTGCGATCAAAGAAAGACCTTTAGAAAAGTCCATGCCGGTA
Source organism: Candidatus Nitrosocosmicus sp. (assembly GCA_035274085.1). GTDB lineage: Archaea > Thermoproteota > Nitrososphaeria > Nitrososphaerales > Nitrososphaeraceae > Nitrosocosmicus. The sequence goes on along the minus strand of DATEOO010000487.1, from coordinate 1,775 downwards.
CTAACAAATGATTGGAGGATAGTCTCAAGAATTTCACATATAACTCCTCAAGCTAAATTGCTACTTAATTTATTTTGGCCTGGAAAATTGACGCTAGTTCTAAAATTGAAAGCAATACATGGATTGTCCAGATACGTAGTTAACAATGATGAGGATACCATTGGATTACGTATTCCAAATAGTCCCTGCATTTTGAATCTGATAAATATGACTAGATCTAAACTATTAGTGGGTACAAGCGCTAATTTGTCAAAAAAGGCCCCCTCAACGAGAATACAAGACATTGATGAGGCAATTTTGAACCAGTGCGATGCTGTAGTAGTTAGCGAAATATTGTCTGAGAACAATAGCGGATCAACCATTGTTGATGTTTCGCAGCCGGGATTTCCTCGCATTATTAGAGAGGGTGCCATACCAAAGGAAAAAATCCTAGCAGCCCTTAGTAGTCGATAGCGGAGTGTAATTATGAACTTCAATTTTCTAGCTACAACATATAGATACAAGGAGGAAGACCTAATGGATGAACTCGAAGGATTATTTTTCGAATTCGGGGAAACTGCGGTAGAAGTAAATGAAACTAATATTTCAGGATTGATTGTGGGAAAATCTTCAACCGATCCAGAGCTATTCATACACTATTTAAGAGAAAAGCTGAAGGATTCACCATGGGATATCAGAAATCTACTTCGATTTGTTCCAATACATAGGGTAGTGCTAAGCGAAGTTGAAGAAATTAAAGACTGCTTGCTTGATTTGGCTAAGCAGAAAATTACCGACAAAGGACCTGTAAAAATTCTGATTGAAAAGAGACATACCAAATTAAGCAAAAAGGACATAATTAATTCGATTGGTCCTCATTTGAATTATCCGGTTAATTTGACTAATCCTACATGGATTCTGCTCGTAGAGATTATAGGAAAGTATTCAGGAATATCCGTAATTAGTTCAAATATGATGTTTAGTTCAATGACAGAAAAGAGGGCCTCAGAATAGTATGAATTATGATAAAAAAATACATTCTATTCACTAAACCTCCTCAATTTAGGGATATTGCTGCTTTCTCAATAAAAAATTTCAAATATTTTTCCTCATTATTTAACAGTAAATGATAGTTTCCTTTGAATCTATCTTTAAAGAAGTATTTGAGGATAAAATCTTTCTTGATGTCATCAGGACTTAACAAGCTACTATCCTCAATGCCAAAAGGCATGAGAAAATCTCGAATGTTACCCAGTTTGTGCTCAAGTTTAGAAATCAATACTACAACAAAGTTTTTATTCTTGGTATCTCCGAAGTTTGATTTTATGGCATATTCTATTTGATTTGTGTAACAGATCCTAAGTAAAAATTCAATTTCGACGTTTTTTATAATTGACTTGATATTTCTTTTATCCTCCTCATTAATTATCTTTAAGATTCCCATTATGTGGTCTATTCCATAAACCAGTTTAGAGTTGACAAATATTATACTGACCGTTTTATCTCCGGACTTTACCTTGTCATAAACGTTTTTTACATCTACCTCAAAGAAAGAAAAACCAAAGACAATTGCTTTTAACGAGCCTATTTTAATGATCTGTGTGATACCCAGGACCTCTACCCCACGATTATAGATGGTAATTCGACTAATATCTTTTGACTGTTGTCGATACAAAAATTCAATATCTAGTTTTTTTATATCTCTTACGTTGAAGAATATTGGTTTAGGGAATCAATATTGGAATGAAGTAATAAAAGTACTTCGGAATATCATTCCTGTTTATGATAAGGTAAAT
>DATEOO010000486.1:0-8860 GCA_035274085.1 Candidatus Nitrosocosmicus sp. | reverse complement strand
TGATTAATTCTCCCGAAATATAGTATTTGAGTTGCAATGGAATATGTGAAAGATACAGAGCTAAAAGAAATCCCAATATCCCATCTAGATATAAAGAAGGACAGAAAAGATGTAGCGTGTGTGAATTATTCATACAATGGGACAAAAATCCGTATTGTCCCTGTTGTAACTATAAGTTAAGAACAAGGTCTTTTCGTGGGTGGGGAATGAGAAAAAAATATAGAGAAGAAACCATAAAGAGGTATTAATCCTATATAGATTAGGGAACAATGAGATTTTAACTAGAAAGATAATGAAGTCTATCATGAGAGTCCTGTTAGTGGATGGATACTAGTAATGGTAGTAATTGGGATAAAGCTATTTTTAAGCCATAAAGATTTCTTCTGATACTTTGATACTTTGATGCTTTCGCGGGCCTGTCATGTTCTCTATAAGCTATAAAAAGCAGGGAATTATTACCATATTTCTTTCATCTGACATAAAATTTTTGGTTCCAATTGGTATATTATGGTAAATAATGGATATAGTAGTTGACACTTGATAGATGAGTTAGACTCTTGCTGATTGGGTGACTGGATTACTTTTTCCAAAATCAGTGAAACAAAGCAACAATACAATATCTTTTATGAAGTGAGGAGTAAATTTTTAAAAATATCAAAATTGTTTAGAAGAAACCCGAGGAAAAGCATCAAGAATGACTTGGGGTATTTTGCCGATTGAGTCGTAAAATCTTTTTTTTCAAATATGACGTAAAAATATCATGTTTGAAGTCTGGACTTTCGTAATTAAAACAGTTTTACTAGTCTCCTTAATAGTCTGCATATTCTTGTATTGCTTTTTGGGTCAAAAAAACAGAGTCAACATCTTTGGGATCTACAAAGATATAACCATTCCTAAGCAAATTATCTCTAACCGACTGTCTTAATTGTAAGTTTGACTTGTCATATTTAGTGTTACTATAAGATGGTACTTTACAGGCTTCTGCGTATATATCAACAAATCTAGCTGGTACTTTTACATCATTTCTGCATTTCTCGATCATAATTGTGACAAATATGTAGGTCAAGTGTTTGATGTCTTCTGACACGTTTTCTGATTGCATTCATATAGTATTGGGGAAATTTCTTTATAACATGCATAAATATCGTGTAAACAATAATTGAATATAAGAAAACAAATGCTATCAGAAAAAAATTTATACCTATATACTTATAGGAAAAAGCTTAATTTATTATTTGCATATAAATACAAAAATCAAAACTAGTTTTTATAAATGTCAGACAGTTTACATGAAATTCATTAAATTTGGTTCGAAATCACGATAATGAGGTTCAGAATTGAATTGGATCTACATTCCTGTACAAATCATACAATCACCATCAAACATGCAATCATTAGTCAACAAGTGTCTTTCTAGAATAATCCTGTTTTGGTATAAGAGGCAAACTAAAAACAAATGTAGAACCTACTCCATCACTATTATTAAAGGCCCATATTCTGCCTCCCATGGCTTCGACTAATTTTTTGCTAATATACAAACCAAGCCCTGTCCCTGAATCCGAATTTGTCATAAACTTTTCAAATAGTCTAGGCAATATATCACTAGATATACCTTTACCAGAATCAGTGATAGCGACATACGTTATTTCCTCATCTATTTTATTTTGATCAATAGATCTGAATTTTTCTTTTGTTTTTTCATGAAATTTTTCCTTCTTGTCTTGAATCAGTATATCTATAGTTGAATCCTTTTTGGAAAACTTGATAGCATTTTCTATAAGATTAGATAGAACTTGATCTACTCGTGACTTGTCTGCAAAAACTAGACAAGGAGCATCTAATGCTTGATTTATGAAATTTATGCTCAATATTGTAGGAAGTAAAGACGATTTAGTTTCGCCAAAGTCATCTCTGCCAATAATCGATTCAGTTGCAAGCAAAGACAACAAAACAATTGAAATTCCATTAGGACATATTGAATTATGTATTAGTTATGATGCACATCAGAATTTATGGCCACAGGTTGTAGATTGGTTACAAAGGAAGTCATATACAAATTAAATGAGAAAACATGTTACTGCAAAGTATCATTAAGATTTCGAGTCAGAATTATTATGGATAACGTCTTTTATCCATGCCTATACGATTCAAGGTTGAACTTATTCAGGTCTATAAATTTCAGCATAATCAGAAATCAGAATATTTTCAAAGATAAAACAATTGTGCCGAGATATTCATTTGGCAATAGACCATATATAATTTTGAATATTATTGATAATTTTTATAAAAAAACATCTGCCTCCAATCCCAACAAGAGAATTCCAAATGTATTGAGAAGATATAATTTTTTATCAATTTTTTATTCGTATACCAGTTAAATAAGATAATGAACAACAAGATTTGACCAAAATTGAAGAAAACTTTAGTAATTGCTACTTTTGCACTGTCAATTGTCTTGACGGCATCTTTAGTGAGTAAAACATTAGATCAAACTGTATTGGCTCAGGACTTATCTACTCTTAAAAACGAGGCGACAAAGTTATTGTCTGGAAATGATAATAGTCAAAGAACAGATAACAATTCATTATCAACAACGGATAATTCTACTTCTGGTGGCTCATCTCTAAAAGAAAAAGCGACTGGTATGATAGGTGGATTGTTGAAATAAAATACAAATAACCCCATAACAGGGATTCCTTTTTTATTACAATCAAATTTTGGAAGCCGAGGATTACCGTTAATAAACACAAAAGATAAAGAAGCTTATAGAATCATATATAGTCTATATTATTGGAAGAGTCAATTAATATTATTATACTAAACAGTATTGCGTTAGTCGATGTACTCATTCCTCGTAGTTGGCCGCCTCTAGCTTCATAAAATAAGAGAAAAGCGAACAACAAACAGATATGATATGTCGGAATTATGTAATCAACCAACCTCCTAACTATAATTTCACTTTCTATTTTCTATCTCGGCAAATTCTTTGGTTATCTAGTGGCTTTTAATTTCAGTATTGAAAAATCCTGCATTTGGAAATGCAATGTTATTCCACATTTTACTGAAAGCAAACATATTTTCTGCATAATTGTTAACCCATCTGTAATACATCTTTGATATACTTTGAAAGAATTCTTGGTTGCCCCAGAATTGATTCTGTACGTTTTGAAAATAAGGAATGAATATCGATTGAAATGAATCTATGTTATATTTTTGCAATTCCAAATAGTTTTCTGTTATTTCCTTTGTTGTTTGTTCTTGGGCATCGACGATTGCTGTAGTATTAAGAGAAACCATATTCTGGGCTTTATCCGTATCTCTGTCTATACTTTTGGTAGAATCTTCCATATCATGTATGACATCTAATGCGGCTTCTTTTTCGTTATATTTCTCTATAAAGGCTGGTTGATTATTGTTATTGTTTTGATTGATGGATTCATTATTGTAATCATCATTCTTTCCAGGAATAATTTCTTCAATTATATCAGGAGATTCTGTGTTGGTTTGTTCACCATTTGACATGATAATGTCTTTATTTAACAAGTTATAAAAGACTAATAGACTTCAACCTTTATAAGAATAGGAGCCAGCTATACAAGTTATGATTTGATATAATAAATATCAATTCGAATATCTAAGATTAATAGGTAAATTAGAAAAGCCTTTCTAGTATGTCATTTTTGATACCCAAATTTCTATTATCCGATCAATTCTGTTGTGAATTGCTAGAATGTTTTTTATTTTGTCGTGAGTTAAAAATGTGTCCACCTATTTCACATGAGAACATATTTTACATGACAAAGGACATATCAATATTCGTCAAACTTTAGTCTGAAATCATTTAGTAAAATTCAATAGGTGAAAAATTACTAAGCTATTCTGTCTATCATTTTCCATCCACTGATGTATATTCTAAGCTACTGATTTATAACATGTGAACAATTACTTTTAATTAAACAATCCAAAGTATAGCAATTTATCTTGAAAATTGTGCTGTGAATATTATATCACTAATTATATCAATAGCTAACGATGAAACCATCACAGTGACGTATCTATTTATTATCTATTTAAGTAATAAAACCTAAAACAAGACAATGATAAGTTCAAGCATCCTTATTATCTGTGTTATTGCACTATTTGTTAGCCTTGCATACACAGGTTCAGTATATGCACAAAATCAAACACAAAACCAGACATCTCCTCAGTCCTCATCACAAAATGAAACTATGGCAACAGTTACCGACAAACCACAAACGCTCATAGCAAATCAAACTACGGTCCCAGCAGAACAAACAACAGTGACTGTTAATCAGACATCAGAGCCAGTACAAGGTCAATCTCAAATTCAACCATTGGGAAATCAGACAATAACCTCAGAAACGGGAGATTTATCCAATATACAGAATAAGACAATGGTACAATCAACTGGTCCAGCTACTACTGTTATAGCAAATAAGACTACAGTTCCGTTCAATCAAACAACCATAGGTATGGACAACATGACAAATTCACAACCAGCATCTTCAGGACAACAACAACCACAACCACAACCACAACAACCACAACAGAACCAGTCAGGACAACAACAACAGAACCAGTCTAAAAATCCTATAGAACAACTAGGAGAATCCATTAATAAAATGATAGGCGGAGGAAAATAAAAATAAACTCACATGTTACGGACATTAGGAGCGTTAAATACTAATTTATCTCATTATTTTCTCAATCCCATAAATTTTATTGATTATATTAGTTTTAATCTGAAAGTTATCTGAGCGAGACAAAGAGTTTTCATGCCATACAGCCCAATCATTTAAATCAAAAAAGAGATTCAATAACTAGAGTATTTCAATGCTCATTGAACAAATAATCCCAGATTAAATGTAGACAGAATGGATTAAATTGATAAAACATTATTCATCAGTGAGCTTCTTGCCAGCCATTGATCTATGTGTATGTAAGGTCAGGATTGATACAATTTTTTAGATAATTAATGAAAGTAAGTTGTGCATATTGAGTTTTTTATACAAACAGGATATAAAAATTTGGAAAAGAAATAATTCATGATTTTACCTCTTAGATGTTAATTCTAACTTTAACCTTTTGGTAGATCTATTTTAAGTATAATATGCTTTACTTTGTGAATAATATAGAGTGGTTAATGATTTAAAAATCTTAATGGTTTGTACTGAATATCCTCCGATGCAAGGAGGGGTAGGCCGTTATACCCACAACTTAGTAAAGTGTTTAGTCTCAAATAATATAGATGTCATTGTCGTATCTAGTTCTGATGGATCTGGAGACTACAGGGGTATTTCACCATATAACAAAAACAATTCCGAGCTATTACTGAAAACAGTAAAAGAGATCGATCCAGATATAGTGCATGTTCAACACGAGTTTGGACTGTATGGCTTTTATCTAAATTCTATAAGACCTTCTAAAACTTCAACAGGACTTGATAAATTCTACGATAAATGTAAAGCTCCTATAGTAACTACTTTTCATACATCCATGTATTTTAGACAATGGATGAGATTGTTAAATATAAAAGAAAGAGGCAGCGACAAAGACATTCTAAGACTTTATTCACTTTATAAATACTGGCGACATTTTATTAATTATTCTTCTATGCATAGAATCAACAAAGACCTTATGTCAAAGAGCGCTTATGGAATAGTCCTTTCAGACTACATGAAAGAACTAATCCCAGGAACAAACGTATTATATCACGGATCGACACCCTATTTCAAAAATGAAATATCTCGTACCGAGGCAAGAAAGAGAATGCATCTTCCAGAAAAAGGAAGGCTTGCCCTAGCTCAAGGATTTATCACCAATACTAAAGGATGGGATATCATAAGAAAAATAAAAATGCCCAAGGATTGGAGATTGGTAGTAAACTTTTCAAAGAACTTTTATAACAATGAAAAAATTGATTTTGATTTTCAAGATGATAAAGTGATTAACTTAAACAAAAGGTATCTATCAGAAGAAGAACTTTCATTATTGTTCCTTTCTTGTGACGCAGTTTTCTTACCCTATAAAGTGTGTTCAGGCTCTGGTGTAATGTTTGACGGGCTGGGACATGGAAAACCATTTGTGGCTTCGGATCTCGGATTCTTTAAAGAGTTTTCATTAAAGAAACTGGGCATAGTAACAAAGCGAGATCCTCGTATGTTTAAAAATGCATTTGTACAAATCGACAAACACTACAAACATTTTGAATCAAGCGTTGATAAGTTCCGAAAAGAGCTAAGTTGGGACAATATAGCAAAGCAACATATCGCTATATACAAAAGTATAATAAAAGGCAAATTATCCGAATCACTTCCAGGAGTAGAGATGATCGGTAAAACTAAAAATTTAGCGTAACAATCAATATGTGCCTCGAAATAAATAATTTCCACTTTATTGTTTTTTATTAAGAAACATTATTTATTGTAAAAACCACTATTTAAGGCAATCCGGAAAATGTCTATGATGTCTCCAATACAATACAATACAATACTTAATGCAAATTTATCTAGATTTCTCAGGTACAACCTCTCATTTGCCACATCAGTCTTACAATTCTTTACAAACTCTTGACCATAATTTATCCTTTGGCACAGTAACTCCCTCATTGGACCCATAATAGGATGAATAATAATGGTCTTTTTAAAGGGATGTATTCATAAACTACCCAATATCCTTAAATCGATCCGTTCGTTGGTTAAAAGTATGAACATTAAAAAGATCTCAAGCCTCTGTATAGTGGCTTTGACTATTCTTGTATTAACAATCCCAGCAATCTCTGTAACGCCAACAGTAGTTGCTCAGAATATAACCGGTGGTAATATAACCGGACAAATCGGTAGCTCTCAATCAGAAGTTGAGGCACAGTGTTCGCTTAGCCCCGCTTGTATTACATGAAATTACAATCTGAAATATCTGTGTCTAACATAGACTCTGTAAAGATAACGATAAATTTACGGCTTTAACCCGCAGTAACTATTTATCATTTATCAGACAAAGAGAAATATCATTACTAAAACTAGTATCTGGTTCGGTAGTTTGGTAGTCTGTGAAACAAATTTGACTTTATTTTTTAACTTAAGTATTAAAGTAGGTAATAGTTATCGGGTCATACGTTATTTTCTGCCCACAAAAATAGATACCTAGGTGACTAACACCAATATGTCAATATTTTACCTTGTGAGTATATTATTTGATGACTGTAAATCTTTTGATCAATACGTTAATTGATTTAGTAAATTTTCGCTCGGTAAAATCATCTAAAAAATTATATCAATTAATTATTACTCAAAAGTTTTGAATCTAAAATTAGGTTCGTTGTATATATGAGAATATCTTTTGTTCATTTCATTTTGATTATTTCTAATTTTTCTAAAAAATAAAAGATGATTAGGACTCTATCTCCGCCCTCTCACTATATTCTTGTTATATTTCCAAGTGCAATTCTATCTGTGAACGGTTCAGTGCGAAGGTTGAGTACTTACTGTGGTAAGAGGGAGACTCCTCTAATATGGTGGTTGGTTATTGAAGTTACCAGGTGGATTATATTGACAAACCAATACATTTGTTCCACCATATTGAGCGAATTCACCACCGGGTCCACTTGCTAATGCGCAACCAACCTCAGTTGAACGCTGGTCAACCATCTGAGTGTAGTGACCAGTGCCAGGGCCGCCAGGTGTGCCTGGTGTATAGCTATTCTTTTCGTCAACCCAACCTCCCTGCAGAATCTCCACAGTTGCGTAATCCGGACCTCCTCCACTTGCCAAGTTCTCACCATAACCTGAGCCGGTAGAATGTCTCAACTGGCCTGTTGAAAGTATATTATTGGCCACGTTCTGTGCGCTTGATGCTATGCTGTCGCTCCAAGTCAGCGGTGCAACTCCAACTGCAGCACGCTCTTCATTGTGGGTATTCAAGATTGTATTTTGCAAATCCCCTTGTGCATACGATAATTGTAGAACTGTTGACGGTACTGCTAGAGCTGCCGTCATAATCAAGATCATAGTAATTTTTACTGATATTTTGTTATACATGATTTGTATCAATATTAGAAACATTTTAGTTTATTAATGAATCGATTAGGTTAAATACTAGTATTTGAATGTGAGATTTCTGATCGGTCAGGTATGTCTTCTTATTTTGATTGATCTCTTCTATCAAATCTATCAAATTACTATTTAGAAGACTAGTACTTTTTTTCAATATTAGGGATCGAAAGAGATGAATTACGTTACAAGAGTATTAATCTAATTTCAATATACAAAAATTTGTAGAATGGTTTAATGTTTTCTTTAATGTTAACAAACTATTTTTTTCCTAAAATTTTGGTTTATAATTAGAATGGTCTTGTGATTATTGATTGAACTGGATGCATTGAGCAATTTGAAAATGTATATAATGATAACAAAAAGTACTATAAAATTAATTTGTATAAATTTAATATTATTTGATCGAGTATTTATATAATAGTAAATTTAACTTTACATGCATGAATAAATTTAATTTATTCCTTATTATGGGCATAAGCGCGATATTTGGCGCAGCATCGATTTTTGGACTAAACGTGACAACTGCATTAGCACAAGGAAATGGCACAGGCGAAGTGGACGTAGGACAGCCATTGATATTTACACCAGAAAATGCAACATTGGCTGCCAATAATGCAACCAATGCAACAACTGCAGCAACTAATTCGGTTGTAAGCCAATCACCCACAGTTAATACTCCTCAAGGCCAAGTAACTTCTGATGCCGGAGATCAAGCCTCAGATAGTGGTGAAACCTCTGATGGAGAAACTTCTGATAATGGAAACGAAGGCTCTGATAATGGAAACGAA
>DATEOO010000485.1:0-2972 GCA_035274085.1 Candidatus Nitrosocosmicus sp. | reverse complement strand
ATCTCGGTCTTTCTGTGATTTTGTACTTTGATAATGTTTATCAAAGGCCTCTTTATTAGACCAGACCTCATCAAATAAGAATTCATTAGGATTTTCAGTTGAACAATACAAATCATATGAGACATTGCCCTCTTCCTCTCTCGCTGGATTAACAAGTGAAACAAGTATATTCTTTAACTGTAGTCTTGTTTCTTCTTTTGCTTCAAGGGTTGCTAATACTCTAATGGGAGAATTATCGGATTTATTTTGCATTCTTGTTGCTATTAGATTCTGGCAATAATAAGATTTACTGTGAGGATTTTCATAAAACTTTTGAGAACAAAACTTTAATCATCTAAAATATCTTTAATGCCTCAGTTTGCATGTAAATGGTTTACAAATTTTAAAAGTATCAGGACAAATTTAGACAAAAAAACTCAAACTGCCGATCGAATCTCCAAAACAAGTACTGGTCTCAAGGAAAGTGACCTCAAATAGGTCTGTGGGGACATGATGCAAGGTTAAATACAATCTAGTGATAAAGTTAAAGTGATGTAGCTCTAAAACTTTAATAAAATAAAGTTCCTTTGAAGGGTTTAGTAAATAATATAAGATATGCAGAAGATCTATCAAAAAAAGATGTCAAATATTTGTAATTTCTTTATGATAGTCTACTTATCTTATCTTATATATCTTCTAATTTGATGTTTGTAATCTTGTCAGCATATTTTTTATACAACTGATCGATAACCCTAATCCTTTGAGTATGTTTGCATTTCTTGGGGTTTCCAGCTGAATACAAATAGCCTTTACACGTGCAAAACCAATGGTTATTATCTTTTAATTTATTAACCTTATATTTCTCTCCTGTAGTAACTGATTTCACATAATAAACATCCTCCTTATCATCATACTCTACCGATTTAGTGAAATCAATTTTCTTTGTATAATTAGAATTCATTTTTCTAGAAATTCCTACTTGATTATAAAATCACATACTACACATATTAATTTATGACCAAGTCTTCCCTTCCCTAGCTATTCATTAGTGTCTTGTTACAGCAACATATTATGTGTAAAGAGATAGATATTAATAAAAAACAGACGATTTTACATTTCCAATATTTGGAACCCGGTATTTCATCTTAATAAATAGAGTTTACCCATTGGGATCATGTTTATTGTGATAGTAGAGGGTTCTTTTTCATCTTCTTTGTAAGTTTACTTCAAATGATAGAAAAAAAGAAGAAGAAACGAATGTCTGATGTATGATGATACATCTTTTACCTTTTATACTATGGTTTATTCTCAAGTTGTCATATGAGTAAGATTCTATTTGGACTTCACTTGCCCGTTATGGGGTTTGATAACACTAACCATGACAAAAATGGAAAAGACAAATCGCCTAATACAAGAGAACAAATATTGTCTATTGTAAAAAGGGCTGAATTTCTTGGATATGACTCATTAAGTGTTAATGATCATATTGTTTTTAGAACTAGCTGGCTAGATTCATTAAGTGTATTGTCTGCAGTTGCGGGAGTAACTAGCAAGATAAAACTAGGTACTTCAATACTAAATATAGTTGTAAGAACTCCAGTAATTTGTGCCAATGCTTTATCAGCCATAGACATTTTATCAGCAGGAAGATTATTTGCAGCAGGAGTTGGACCAGGTTCACATAAAGGAGACTATGACGTTTGTGGAATCCCATTTGAACAGAGATGGGAGAGATTTATAGAAGCGTTAGAAATTTTATATAAACTATGGAATTATTCACAAGCAGAACAAACTAATGCATCAGATATAGTAGATTATAATGGCAAATATTATCAATTAGAGAAAATATCTTTTGCGCCTAAACCATATCAAAAACCTCATCCACCTATATTCATAGGGACATGGGGATCATCAGATATAGGTCTTAAAAGAGTTGCAAAATATGGTGATGGATGGATGGCATCTGCTTATAATATTACACCACAAAAGTTCAAAGAGAAATGGAATACACTTTTATCATACAAGGAAAGATTGGGTAGAGATACAGAATCATTTGAAAATTCTATTATGTCAATGTTTGGATATATTAATAATGACAAGTATAAAGTTAAAAAAATGATAAAAGACATTCTATCTCCAGCATTAGGAAGGCCTGAACAACAGTTAGAAGAATCACTTCTTTTTGGTTCTGTCGAAGAATGCATACAAAAGATAAATGCTTTTTATGAAGCTGGCGTAAAACGAATACATTTTTGGCCCATAAATGATTATGAAGAACAAATTGAAATTTTTAAAAAAGATATAGCTAGTAACTATTAGATCAAGAGAAAAATGGAAGCTGTTACTACCGGATTGCTAAATTCAGGTTGTCAGTTATTAGAATCATAGTATACTGGTTGTCATTACCAGATAGCAGAACATATCCAAGAGTTTGGACGCATAGAAATTAAGTTCCCTTATGATAAGAGAGATCTACAACAATATATATATCCAGGTTAAAAATAAAATTATGGATCTCAATAGCGAAAGTCAAATACTGCTGTATTCTTATACAATAATATTTACTACTACAAGAATTCAGCTTAATTAAATAGACAGCTATAAAAGAAGATGTATATGGTCGAAACTATCCTAGTAACGGGTGCCACTGGGACTGTAGGGAGTGAAGTTGTAAAGCAACTTTCTCAACTAAAAGAGAATATTAGTATTCGAGCTGCAATTCACTCTCAAAATAAAGTTGATAATTTAAAGCAAATTATTGATGACGAAAAGAGAATCCAATTAGTCGATTTTGATTACAATGAACCAACAAGTATTCAAAAGGCTATTAACAAAGTTGACAAGATTTTTTTAGTAACGATACCTTCAGTCAGCTTCTCAGACAATATTTCTAATTTTGTAGAAGAGGCTAAAAGAAATGGTATAAAGCATATAGTGAAATTATCAGTGATGAATGCTGATGCTCAACCAGGGTATGCAATGGGAAGGTTACA
>DATEOO010000484.1:0-2314 GCA_035274085.1 Candidatus Nitrosocosmicus sp. | reverse complement strand
GGTCTAGACAGGCTCTGCATGGACAATTACTCGTGCAGCATTTGTATTCTCCAATAGCAAATTTTGAACCTGAGTAGAAATTTCATGGGCTTTTTCGATTGAAAGGCTATCGTCGGCGTTAGAGGAAGAAGGTGATGATATTGAATCAGATCTCTTTGCAGATTTAATTGATAGAGGATTTATTTTAATGGTCAAAGTAATGTGAAGTTCTTTTTTTACATAAACAAGGGAAATTTCATTGCAATCTGAAACCCCTTCTATAGAGAGCGCCATTTCCTTAATTCGTTCTAAGAAGCTTTGGTCAGCCATCTCTTCACGTCCCACAGATGATTCTATATCCAAATCTGTTTCAATATGAGTGGTAATACGTTTAATATTTTGAACCTCTTCCTTTATTTTCTTTTCAAAATCATCAACTACTCCATGAGCTATCTTAAAACTTAATTTATCATCCATCTGGACATCAAGATATAGATGCAAAAGCTGTAAAGAATTTTGGCTAGTTTCATTGTTTTTGGATCTATCACTTGGTTCGTTCGCGACAATATTTGAAAGGTAAATCGAATGAACATTTTTTATCGAGGGAAAATCCTCAGAGATAAGCCTTATCTTATCTTTTATAGTTTCTGTCAGGTAATCTTCTATCGCATCAACATGTACAACAACATCAGAATTTGGTAGAATTTCATTCTTAATTTTGTACTCTACACTAGTAGCTATTCTATGTGCCTTATCGTGGGTAAATATCCTTGGAACTTCAATGTGTAAATCTACAAAAGTTTCCTTTCCAACTTTCCTTACTCTTATACTATGGGCCTTTTTTATTCCTTCAAATCCAGTTATAGATTCATGGATTTGTCCTTGAATACCTTTTGGTGCTGTATCCAGTAGCACGTCTAGCGTTCGTCTGCCAAGTCCTAACGAAGTATATACGATAAGACCAGCAACCGTCATTGCAGAATATGCATCAGCATTAGGAATGCCAAGAAAATATACAATCGCCAGACCAACAAGAACAACAAAAGAAGTAAGCATATCAACCCGAAAGTGTAAAGCATCTGCTTCTATGGCCTGACTACCATACTTATCAGCAATCTTGTATAGAGCCTTCGATCGGCCGTAGTCAACCGCTATAGATACTATCAATATTCCAAATGAAAAGACAGTAATTTCAGGTATCACTTGTTTAAATAAGATCCGTTCTAAACCCTCGTAAAAAATCCAGCCTGCTACTATGAATAGAAGCAAAACAGCTCCTAAACTCGTAAGGCTTTCAAATTTTGCATATCCATAATTATGTTTAGGATCAGGTGGTTTCCTTGACATCCTAATTGCATATAATGTCATTAAGGCCGCCAGAACGTCCAAGCCAGAATGCATTCCTTCCGATAGCAGTCCAAGACTATTGGTATAAATTGCGATTATGAACTTTGAAATGGTAAGTGAGGCCGAAGCAATAATAGATGTTATGGCAATTCGAATTTTTTCGTTATATGCTATTTGATTAATTAACGAATGATCTATGGTTTCAGGAGATTTTTTTTCAGCTGTATCATTAATCTTAAACCTTTTGAATTTATCATAGGATGAATCCTCATTATCTTCCTCCTTACTATCTACCACAAATACAAATGAATAATGAATTGAGGTATATAATGGATATGAAAAATTTGTATTCTTTGTGTCGTAGTTTGCAAATACACTTTCTTAAACTTTAGAAATATTGAAAGGTGATACATAATAATTGTTGAAACTAGTGAAAGAAATGTACAGTGATTAGTAGTTCAAATCTTTAGATAATTGGTGTTATTACTTTCTCAGTCTTGGTGTGACAGTTCTAGGAAGAAAATTAAAAGAGCTAGTCTTTTTCATCAATCTAAACATAACATTTTACTAAAGGTTTTCATCTACTTTGTTAACCAATGTCAGAGGAAGTTGTCCACGCAGAACTCTTTCAATATTGATGAATATGATATCCGATATAGAATCAATCGCCTCATGAGTCCACCCAGCTATATGCGGTGTTAAGAGGAAATTATCCAGCTGTAGCAATTCATCCTTTAGGTCTACTGGTTCCTTCCAAAATACATCAAACGCTGCTCCAGCGATTTTCCCATCCTTTAAAGATTTTAGCAATGCATCTTTGTTTACTACCTGAGCTCTGGCCACATTAATTAAATATGAAGATCGCTTCATCAAATCCAATTCGGCACTCCCAATCATGTTTTCAGTTTCTTTATTTAATGGAGTATGAATAGATGTAAAGTCTGCTCGTTGAATGACTTCGGAAAGTTTGTCTATACCGTATAAATTA
>DATEOO010000483.1:0-7674 GCA_035274085.1 Candidatus Nitrosocosmicus sp. | reverse complement strand
TCGATGGTTAAATGGCCTAATGACATTTTGATCAATGGTAAAAAGGTTGCAGGATTGTTGTTAGATGCTGAAGTCCAAAGTAATAGTATAAATCAAGTAATCATTGGATTAGGTGTTAATTCCAACAATGATTTGGATCTTACCAAACTTATGATTAATGACAAGAATGATTATGATATTACAACCATTAAATATGAAAATCAAAATATTGAAATTTCAAACTATGATTTTATTCTGTACTTTCTAAAGAGTTTTGATGATACATTTCAAGATTTGACGTCCATTAAATTCGTGGAGGAATTAACAACTTATTACAGGAATAAAATCATGGAATCACAAAAACATTTGAGGTATAGATTTTCGAAAGATGGGAATGCATTTAATGGAGAAATATCAAAAATTTATGATGATGGGTCATTACTTGTGAGGAACTTAGAGTCCAACTCTGATGCCGATGATGATTTGGTTAAAATTAAATCAGTTTATGACCTAAACTGATCCTGCTTCCAAGAATTTTATACTGGTCTGACTCATGAACAAATTTTTATGATCCTATCATTCCTGGCATCTTAACCGGGGATCTAAACGCTTTGTCGATGCTTATTCCTTCTCCCGTAAATACCGAAACAGTGTTTAAAGGAGCGCCCTGCGGAGGAGATAAAATTATGGTCTGACCAGGCTCTATCCTTAACAAATTTTCAGTCAAATTTTTATTATTATCGTATACTACGTAAATGTCATTTAGAGCAAGTTTTCCTGTATTTTTTAGAACTACTCTAGAATTGACCAGCAGAGATTCGGGATCCTTTAACGCATCTACGTCTAGAGAATAATCTTTAAAAGGTACTAAAATCAAAACATTGTAAATAACGACTACCAAAACTACGGCAATTAACACAACCAATATTAGTTCTACTTTTTTGATTTTCAATACTATAATTCTACCCGATATATTTTATAAAAAAGTATTCCTTTTTGGTTATTTATTATTCCTGTTGACAACAGACTAATTTTTTTGAGTCAAATTTAGCCATTTATATATAAATTTAATACAACCTGTAAAGCAGTTGTTAATCGCCAAAAAGACAGATTGAGTTCAAATTATCTGCAACAATATAAACATCATAAAACTTTTAAAATGTTTTTATCTATCCTGATATATTCTTAGTAAAGGATTGATTTCTAATGTATCTTACCTGATCTCCCTAATATTTGCGATATTATGAAGGTACTTCTTTGATGATTATAAGATTGGTCCATTAAAAATTATTGGACGAGATTAAATTTTCATGTGCAGAACTTTTTGTTCCGTAGAAACAAAAGTACCAAAGTCAGTAGAAATTTTATCTAGCTGATTGATTAGAGTAAAAATTGATAGCTTTAAATATGATTCACTATAATTAATAATTACATCGACCAAACCGAAGGGGAACATGTTTAGTGCGCTGATAACTTCAGTGCACTAGACAATTATTATAATACTATTTAGGTAAGAATTTAAAAGACTTTATCATATCATTTGCGGTATTTTCAAAGTTATTATATTTATCCAAAGAAGCTTTGTAGGTGATAATATAAATATTCTCATAATTAGAAACTACAATTTGCATTGCCTTGCGATTTTGTAACTTACTATCCGTTGCTGTAAAAGTAGTTTTCACTGCATTCTTACCGTCCACAGGTATGGTATCAGATGACTCCAACTTGAAATCTTTATGTTCATTTTGAATCTGAGATGTAATCTCTTTAGATGCAGAATTGGCAGATATGTTTTTTCCTGGAGTAGGGACTACTTTGACAACAATGCCGGCCGGACTGCTAACTGAATCTTTATCCTTTGGGGCTATCAGGATTATCTCATTATTTATTTTAACAGACTTTTCCCAGTTATTAGGATAGTCAATTGTAAAATGAAATTTATTATCTGTGTGCGTCAGCATTGGCTGACTTTGAGTTTCAAAAAATAAACCAAAAACTAAAAGATCCTTATCTACTATCTGATTCATATGAAACAAAAATACAATAATAACAGCAAAAATCAAGATATTTCCTATGGATTTATGTAAATATCTATACTCTATCGTCATAATATCATACTTTTCGGGGTATTTATTAAATATTCGAAAAATTATACAACTAGACCTTGTTGAAAAAGTAGCAAAAATTTACTTTGATCTTGAAATCGATACCTCTATTGTAGACACGTTTCTTGGTTTATCATCTTCAGTGCCAGTTAGAATATCTGACCCTAACTTTACTTTTTCTACTCTATAACCTAATGTATTCATTCTTTTTACTATTATCTGAGCCACATCTACTGCCCTTGTGATGCTTTTCCCTCTTGCTTTTATAACGACAGTTGGCTCATTAGCTAGTTGGACCAGAGTTGCAGTTACATATGTCATTAATGGTTTTTTCCCAATAAAAATTTCATTGCTTTTTCTATTTCCCGATTCGTATTTGCTATGAGACATTAATAATCATTCAAAATTCAATAATATAATAGTATATCACTTATCTAGTTCCTCTAAAATTTCAATTATTTTGTCAGGATTTTGTTTTGCCTTTTCTACTGTGTTTTTGTCTGTAACTTCATAACAATTAATCAGTTCACTTTCATCCTTATAGAAAAGAAAAATTGAATTCTCATAAATTATTGGATATAGCTTTTCAATAACCATAAGTTCCGGATTTAGCTTTATCTTGTTTTCAAGATCAATTTCTACAGGGTTTTTACTCATCCTTGTTCACAAAATAAATCCAATCAATAAATTTATTTTTCCGGTTTGATATTATATAATTCGTATTAGAATATTCACATGCTACTTATTTACGAACAATAGTTCGCCAACTAGCTTTATTATAAAACCAATCCCACCTACAGCACCAATAGCTAACAACACCAATCTCAGATGGGTGAAATAATCGTCCTTGCTTGTTTTTTTTGCTAATTTAAGTGTTTGAAAAATCTCACCTATTCTTTTTTGAATTTTATCGAGTATTTTTTGGAGCAATTGATTTCTAAGATTCTAGGTATTCCATTATAATTTTAATATTTCTAATTTTAAAACCTTATATTCGGAAACTGGAAATCAGCCAAAATTTTGATTGCTAGTTTGTATCGAATATACTGGCTCTTTGTCTGTTCGCTGCATTTCTACAAAAGTCTCAGTAGCTTGAATACCTTCTATTTTCCCGATTCTCTCTATTACTACTTTATGCAGTTCTTCCAATGTTCGTGTATTTACAGATAATATTATGTCGAAACGACCAGTAACTTCTATTAGTGACCTTATTTCTGGAATTTTGATAAGTTCATTATGGATAGGCTCTTTTAATTTTGGATCGCGATTTATACCCACTGTTGCCTTAATATTTATGCCCAGCTGTGATTCATTTATAACAACCGTAAATTTTCTGATAAGTTCTCGCTTTGTCAGTCTTTTTATTCTGCTATACAAAACTGAGGAGTTTATGTTTAATTTCTTACTAAGCTGAGGGATTGAAATACTTGCATCTTTTGTCAATTCAGACAAAATTTTCATATCTAAATCATCGAATCTTTGCAAGATTGAATCTATCTTATAATTATTGCTTACATTAATAAATGTAATTAAATAAATTACTAAAAATTATATACATATATAGAAAATCTAGTATTTTTTTTTATTGTATTATTAGTAAATATTATATTATTAGATCCATAACTTTTCAATATGTTTGGAATGTCAAAGCTGCGCCCGGGTAATTTTGTTTTTGTGGTAAGAAGAGATGAAAATTCAAATTATGTTATAATTGGCAAGATTATTTCTGATCATGATAAAGTTTTGAGAGTTAGAGGTACCTACTTAAAACCAGTTGGGCTTCTTGAAAGAATTAAGTCAGGAAGAGCCAGAGGAAAACCTGTTGAAGCAATAAATAACCCAGAGCCAAATAATTGTATCTTCTTTATAATCGATAGATTGGATACTGGCGATTTCGATGATATTATTGATCCGAAAATCGATAAGGTAATACCAATTAACGAGAATAGATATTTTGTTCTAGATGGCTGGATTAAAGAAAGCTTTTCGGATTTGTTTGGTAACTATTTTAGTTCATCCTCGGAGGAGGAGAAATCTGAAGCAAGGACAGTGTTGATTAAAAAAATGAATTCTTTAATGTCTCAGGAATTAAAAGAACATGTTTATGCAGTAGCACGAAGTTCACGAATTTTATAAAGTTTTATATTATGGACTAGTCAAATTTTCTTTTATCATGGAATATGTATATGCTGCTTTATTATTACACAAATTAAAGCAAGATGTAAATGAAGATAATGTAAAAAATGTAATTAAATCAACTGGGGTTGAACCCGATGATGTTAGAGTTAAATCATTGGTTGCTGCTTTAAGCGAAGTTAATATTGAGGATGCATTAAAGGCTGCTCCAATAGCTGCTGCTGCTGCTCCAGCAAGTGCACAAGCTACACCTGCTGCTTCAGGCTCAGGAGCCGCAGCAAAAGAGGAAGAAAAGAAAGACGAGAAAAAAGAAGAAGAAGCATTGGAAGGCTTGTCTTCACTTTTCGGCTAAACTTTATTCCATTTTTTTAGTATTATTAATTTATCATATCATATTACGCATCCAGTACAAATTTCTAATGGCTATATACACCCAGGCGATCATTTTATCTGATAGATTACAATTATCTTCCTGGTAACATTTTATTTGAGAAACAAAAACTAAATCTAATTTTAAAAATAATTGAGAAGGTTTGAAATCAATTAGGATTTCCTATTAAAAAATAGGATCAATTATTGGAAGAAAACCCCTTGGAATCTAATTGAAGAGCCAAATTTGCAGCAATTGCGTTGGCTTTTAGCATCACCAGTTCAATGGTGTCAGGAGAAGTATATCCAGATTCTGAGGCTAAGGATAACGCATGCTGTTTTGCCTTTGAGAGGATAAAGGGCATTGATTCCTTTGTGAAGTATACTGCTTCTACTGAAAGCGATAGGGCCTCTTGGAAGGATTTTACTAATTCCTGTACGTAGTCTGAAACTACTATTTTGAGGTCCTTTTCCTTAAACTCGAGCCCTTCAGAAATTGCAAAGTTAACTGAGACACCTGCCTCGATTGGTTTAACATCCAGCTTACTTAACAACGCTGCTAACTTTTGGGGAATAACATCACCGGCTTTAGCGACGACCGTGTCTTTAGAAACCCAAATTGTCCCTTGATCAATTTTGGTTGGGACATTAGATTCCTTGAATTCCGATAATACGGGGCCCGGATTTATACCTGTATTTCCAGCGGGAATGACAAGTTCATTAGGAGCAATATCACCTCCTTTGGCTGCCATGAATATTTTGTTTTTATCAAATGTTAAATTCATTTTAAAGGGGCTAAGGTTGGTAAACATTAATGCGCATTGTCCTTCTAATTCCTTATTGAGGAATTCCAATCCTTTAACATCTTTAAATATTTCCTCAAAAGCTCGTTGAGCAACCTTGTTCTTAATGGTAATTATCTTGATCTCATTTCTGAATTTCTTTCTAATTGTCATAAGTTGAGCTGACCTCACTTTTGTCATCCTCGAGAGGGCTATTACATTATAAGATTTTGCTAGATTTTGCAAAGTTTGATACAAATTTACTTTCCTTTCTGGATAAGATGTTCTGCCCAACTTATTGATAATAGCTGTTTGACTCAATACGATTATCCCCTTCGCTTATTTTCCAAGGGTACTTGCTTTTAGTGCTTTACCCATAGAAAATTTTATTATAGCGTTTCTAATGTTTTTCTCTCCTTGCGGGAGTTTTTTTTCAACAGATGCAATGACTGCACTAGCATTTGCTACTAGCTGCTCATCAGTCATTGATTCATCTCCTATCTTTGTTGACATGTTCAATTGATTTTTAGATCGTATTCTAGTTGACGATCTCAACCTTGATGCTATATTTTCAATTGGGGCACCATAAGGAACGGGGGTGGGCATTTTACCTTTTGGACCTAAAAACTGACCTAATGAACGACCAACAGATGACATCAATGTGGCGTCTGCCAGGAAAAAGTCATAAGAGCGTACTATTTTTCGAGCCTCTCTTCTATTTGTCCCGAGTCTATCCAGGGTATCAGGCTCCATTACCTGATCAACGCCTGCTTTCTTTGCTCTTAACCCCATGTCTCCGGTTGCAAGCATGCATAGTGAAGATCCTTTCTTAGTTGGATTAGGCAATACTACAATTTCGTTCACACTGAATCCTTTTTTGACATCAATATCTTTTAATACTAAAGTTATTTCAGCCGATTGAGCAAAATTTCTTTTTGGAGTGGCCTCTCTTGCCTTTTTTACAAGCTCCGTTAATTGATCATTGTTAAACATGAATATATAATGTAGACGCGCAAAGGCCATTTAAAATCGTTTTTACGACAATTGAAATATACAGTGATTCTCCCTAACTATCTAATGGTTTGCAGCAATTTTTCACAATTTTCAGGTCACTCTATATCTCATAATTAGACTCAAAGATATCTGTGCGGTTAATATTATCATCGCCTTAATTAAGAGCCAATTTTTACTGATGGAAAGCAGAGCCAACTAAGACACGCTGATAAATCAAAATCTTATTTATTCATGTATGGTCAGGTTATAGTGAAATTTGCTTAAAATTAATCAATAATAAATTTAAGGGGATTCATGTAAGGTCACAAGAATTATTAACGATATACTAAAGCTCAATCTTGGGTTAAGCAAGTTTGTCTGTACTTTACAATTCTATCGTTAAATAATTAACCTTGCGATGAATAATGTTTAATTTTTGAATAGTTATTGGTTAGACATAAACATTTTTTATTCAATAAATATTAACAGATAATAAATTTTCTTGATTAATTATCATATCGAAAAAAACAAAAAAGCACCATTGTTTAGTCGACACAACTATCATAATTTACTGATTTTATTTATATAATTGATTAATCTCTTATCAAGAAAATCAAATTGAAAATCAGTCAGTGAGCCCCGCCTATAAGTATTAAAAATATCTCTTCTAAGGTTTTCTAATTTGATAATGCTTTCGGTTTTGTCACCTACATCAGCATCTTGTATGGCTTTATTAGTTATCTGAATTAGTTTGTTAAATTTTCTTCTTTGACCGCCCTTAAAAAACCAACCAAGTAAAACGGATGCCATACCGGTAATACCCCCTATAAGGAAAATGTATTGTTCAGTCGAGAGTGTTGGTCTAAAATTGGCAACAATGTTACCATATTCGCTTGATTTGAATTTTAGCGGATTCTCTGTGCTGATTGTAAGACCTGACCAAGAATCAAATGTGTATCCCCTCTCAGGCACTGCCGTACAAGTTGCTTCCTTGTTAGTTGTAATAATAGTAGTATTTTGATTCAGATTTTTTATACCATTGCATTCTATGAACCCGGCATTTTCCGGACTAGTCTCAAATCCTATCCTCACTATGCTTTCATCTTCTTTTCCGTCTATTAATGAAAGAGTATTGGAGGCTGTATTAGTGACGTACACTAGGTTCGTTATGGGATCTACTGCTACGAAACTTGCAATCAATGGGAATTTTATGTTTGTTGGAATAGTAGAAGGGTATCCTTCTCTTTTAGTAATTGAGGAAGGGTTTACTGGGATATCTTTTATTTTCTCCAAGGATGATTCGTTTATTA
>DATEOO010000482.1:0-3090 GCA_035274085.1 Candidatus Nitrosocosmicus sp. | reverse complement strand
CTTCCTGATATAAGTACTCAATTCCGCCGAATTACCTATTCTCAATTAGTAGAAAATTTACAAAATAGTCACAAGTATATCCGATGGGGAGATGATATCACACCGAAACTGCTCAAGGATTTCTTTGGGGATGAATTTTATTTTATTACTGATTGGCCTTCATCTACGAAGCCTTTCTATGTAAAAGCAAAGAAAAAGGATCTAACGACAGAGTCAAGCGACGAAGATGAATCCAGAGGATTAAGCGAATCGTTTGATTTGATGTACGGCAGCCTTGAATTATCATCAGGCAGTACACGTATCAACAACAAGGAAGATTTAATGGGCAATATGAAAAAGAAAGGTTTAAGCCTTGACGCATTTGATTACCACCTGAGGGTTTTTGATTATGGGGTTCCTCCACATGCCGGTTTTGGCCTAGGATTAGAAAGATTATTGATGGCTATATTGAAACTTGATAATATTAGAGACGCAACCTTTTATCCAAGAGATATAGATAGGCTGACCCCATAAGATAAATATAAAGTTCGGGTATATCCCCATAGCTAACCATGGCAAAGGGTATTGATATTAAGAAATTATGTGATCTAACTAAATTAGAGATACCTGAGCAAAATATACCAGAAATCTCTAGAAAGGTAGAGGAAGTACTATTAATGTTTGACAAGTTAGATGAATTCAATACGGACGGTACTAAAATCCCAAGCATTGAGGATCTGAAATTTGAAATAAGCTTTGAAGACTTGCGAGCTGATATACCTGGCCCAAATTTAGAACTATCAAAAGAGCCTCAATTTGAATTTAGATTAAAGAACCTCAAAGAAGGCTATATTCTCGGGCCCAGGATCTGATCTTGAAAAGTCTTTTTGAGCTGCCTGCTTTCGTCGTTTCTCGAAAGATCAAGGAGCAAGAGATCACATCTGAAGAGTACCTATCGACCATTATTGATAGAATTAAGCAAGTAGACCTTAAAATAAATTCATTTATTAGCCATGATTTTGAAAATGCTCTTTTAAAATCAAGAGTGATTGATAAGAAAATTAAGGATGGTGTTAACACTGGATTAATGGCTGGCCTTCCTATCGGGATTAAGGACAATATTAGTGTAAATGGTCTCAAAAATACATGCGCCTCTCGTATGCTTGCCGAATATATCTCTCCTTATAATGCGACAGTTATAGACAAAATTGAGGAACAAGATGGTATCATTATTGGCAAATTAAATATGGATGAGTTTGGAATGGGTACCACGTCAGAATATTCCTCTTTCGGGCCTGTTCGAAATCCTTGGAACCTTGAATATGTCACTGGTGGCTCTTCAGGCGGTAGTGCAGCCGCGGTTGCATCTTTACAAATACCATTATCTCTAGGTTCAGATACGGGTGGATCCATAAGATGCCCATCGAGTTTTTGTTCAGTCATTGGAATTAAACCCACATATGGAACTGTAAGTAGGAACGGCTTAATTTCTTATTCCAACTCATTGGAACAGATCGGTCCTATTGCTAGAACCATTTATGATCTGGTTCCGCTCCTCAACATTATTTCTGGGTATGATCCAAATGACAATACAACATTACATCGAAAATACGAATATCAAACCAAGAACGTCGACAGTATTCTAAATAAAAAATATAAAATCGGTGTATTAGATGATTTAATTGACAACTCAGAGATCGAAGTGACAAAAAATATTAGAAAAATAATAAAACAGCTGGAAGGATATGGCTGTGAAATAGATTCTGCCAAAATCCACTTGTCAGATTACGCTCTAGCCTCTTATTATATAATTGCTACAGCAGAAGCCAGCAGTAATTTATCCAGGTTTGATAATGTACGTTATGGTTATCAAGGTAGTCCAGAAGGTTATGAGTGGAACAGTTATTTTTCTGAGGCAAGATCGAAGTTTGGAGATGAGGTAAAGCTTCGTATTCTTTTAGGTTCATATGTGTTGTCGGCAGGGTACTTTGGCAAATATTATGCAAAAGCCCAGAAACTAAGGTCGATGATAAAAAGAGAATTTGACTTTTTGTTTGATAAATATGATGTATTGCTATTGCCGACTATGCCTGTCTTGCCATTTAAGCTAGGGAAAAAGACTTCACAACCAACTGAGCATTATAATTTAGACATTTATACAATCTTAGCAAACCTTACGGGCATTCCAGCAATATCAATACCGGCTGGGATGTCTGAAAGTGGCTTACCCGTGGGAGTGCAGCTGTTGGCAAATGCTTTTGGAGAACAACAATTGATAGATATGGCGGTCTTGCTTGAAAGCGCTGAAGGTTTTGAAAAATGGGTTCCAAAGATATGAAAAAAATCAAGGAAATAGGGCCAGAGTTGAAAATTGGATTAGAAATACATTGTCAGCTAACTAATTTACAGACAAAGCTTTTTTGTAATTGTCTGTCTAATTACCGAAACTCGCCTCCAAATGGAAATACCTGTCCTATTTGCTTGGGTTTACCAGGTACTTTACCCTTGCTAAACAAAAAAGCAGTAGAATTTGCATCAATGATCTGTATAGCTTTTAATTGTAATATTCCTGAAAAAATTTCGTTTTATAGAAAAAATTATTTTTATCCGGACTTGCCAAAAAATTATCAAACAACTCAATACAATTCATACGAATTAAGCAGTATAGGATATGAGGGATCTATCGAATTTGTGGGAGATTCAAAATCTAACACAGGTCTGTCAAGAGGCACTGAAGAGAAGGGTAAAATAAGAATTACCCGAATTCAATTAGAGGAAGATCCAGGGAAAATAACATATGAAGAAGATAAATCAGCTTCTAATAACTACTCGCTTATCGATTATAATCGGGCTGGTGTATCACTCGTTGAGATAGTAACTGAACCTGACTTCTCTAGTCCGATAAAGGTTAGGAACTTTTTAAATGAAATTGTGAATTTATTCGAATATCTAGGAGTTACCGATCCAAATTTGGAAGGTTCAGTAAGATGTGATGTCAATGTTTCAGTTGGAGGCGGAAAGAAAGTTGAAATAAAAAACATAAATTCATTCAAAGAGGTTGAGAAATCAATTTATTATGAAATCACCAGGCAAAAAACTTTGATTATGCAT
>DATEOO010000481.1:0-6116 GCA_035274085.1 Candidatus Nitrosocosmicus sp. | reverse complement strand
TGAACCATATTTTACCATGTTTTAAAACATATGCAATATCTGTATGACCGAGCCCTGCACTAAAAGCACCAATCGCACCTGTAGTATTAGTATGTGAATCTCCACCAACATAAACTTCTCCAGGTAATACTAACCCTTCTTCATGAGAGATTGTATGACAAATACCATATTGTCCCATTCCATACTTGAAGTGTTTCTTAATACCATATTTTTGAGCCCAATTTGTCAATTGTATCACATTGTCAGCAGAAATCCTATCGGAGGCCGGAACAAAGTGATCTTCAGAAATCCACACTTTATCAGGGTCCCACAATTTTTCCAATATATAGCCCTTTTTTTCTAATTCCTTAAACACCTTAATAACTCCAGGACCTGAAACATCATGAATCATGGCTTTATCAACGTTGGAAAAGATGATATCTCCAGGAGTAACCGTTTTAGAATTTGAGGAATGAGCTAGGATTTTTTCGGTTAATGTCATTCCCATAATAATATAATTAAGTATGAATGCTAAAGATTAATACTTTTTGAATCAACTTTAAAAGAGTTGGAAGTCCATCATGATAAAATTAATTACATATGTCGTTTTGAGAAATATATAATTTGGAAGTTATTCCCATCCATCTAGATAGAGAATCATCAGAATTTGACATATATGATAAGATTAACAATAATCCAGAAAAAATAAACATTGAAGATAACGATGTACTTGTTATATCAAGCAAATACCTTTCGATAAGTGAAGGTAGGATCAAGAAATTACTTTGTATAAAACCAAGTATTCAGGCTATTCAAGCATCTAAACTTTATCATATAGATCCAAAAATAATGGAACTAATTCTCAGGGAGTCTGATGAGATTTTTGGAGGATTATATGGCTTTGTCCTCACTTCTAGTCATAAAGTTTTGTCTCCCAATGCGGGCATTGATAAGTCAAACGTACCTAATGGTAGTGTTGTTTTGTATCCAAAATATCCGTACCACTCTATAGAGAACCTTAAAAAGAAATTTTTGATAAATTCCTGGAAGAGAGTGGGCATCGTATTGTCAGATAGTAGAATCTTACCTATGAGAAAAGGTACAGTAGGTATTGCCCTAGCTTGTTGCGGGTTTGAACCTGTAATAGATCTAAAAGGGACTTTTGATCTTTTTGGAAATGTCCTAAAATATACGTCTCAAAATCTTGCAGATTGTCTTGCTTCCATCGGGACGATGACAATGGGAGAATCTGACGCATCGACTCCTGTCATAATAATAAGAGGATTAAATATTAGGTTGACTGACAAGCCTGTCTCTAGTGATACCTTAAACATGGATAGCAAATTTGATATTTATGTACGAGGACTATCAAAGAAAATAGCTCCATCATATGTTTGAAAAGTTTTATTTTTTTAAATTATAAATAGTCAAGCAATATTATATCAATTGTAATTGGAGAAAACTGTTAATGGCTGAATTTTCGACATTATATCCTAGAAGAATGAATCTTCTACAAGGGATCCAGAATCTTATCAAAAGAGAAGAAGTCGAGCTAGATCACTTATTTTTGATGGTTAAAATAAGAAAAGATGAAATCGTCAATACACTAGTTTCTGAAGGATTTAAGATGGTAAAATTTGAACATAAAAAACCAACTCAGATTGGTAGTGGATTCTCTAAAAAATTAAAAAAACCATGGGAAATGCACGTAAGACTCTTAGATTTTAATCAAGGTTTGATTGGAATCCATGCGGAGGTCGAAATTTCTAGAAATTATTTGCAACATATAAAATCGGTGAGAGTTCCTGTGGTATATGAAATTGAGACTATACTAAAAAAACATCGTATAGAATATCAACTATGGCATTCTATTGTCAAGGATTACATTACGAATATTGTAGAAGATCATCAAATAAAAATAAAAACCCCCAAGATCCCAGCCTTACCATGGTTGGGGATGCTAGGATTCATTACATCTGTTTTGATAGTATACGGCCTGAAATTTTTCATGATATTAAAATAATAATGGGACCACAATTGAGACCCTATTAACAAAATTTTTATTGTTATTTTTTTATAAATAATATTAAAACCAATGGGAATACCAGAGAAAATCCAGGCCATCCAGGATGAGATACACAAAACACAGATAAACAAAGCAACAGAGTTCCATATAGGCATTCTAAAGGCCAAAATAGCAAAGCTAAAGAAAGAACAAGAAGAAAATACCCATGGAAAGACCGTCGCTACTGGAGGAGGTAGTGCAGGCTTTGATGTTAGAAAAGCCGGAGATGGCACTGTCGTGTTGATAGGATTTCCCAGTGTAGGGAAATCTACTTTATTAAATGCATTAACAAACGCAAAATCTAAAACAGCAGCCTACTCTTTTACTACATTAACCGCTGTGCCAGGTATGTTAGACTACAATGGTGCACGGATCCAGATATTGGATTTGCCAGGCATAATTGAAGGTGCTGCTGCAGGTAAAGGTTTAGGAAAGAGAGTATTATCTGTTGCCAGAAATGCAGATTTAGTTTTAATTGTCCTAGATGTATTCCAGATCAACCATCTTGAGGTCATAAAAAAGGAACTGTCGGAAATAGGAGTCAAGGTAGACGAAAAGCCTCCTGATATTATTGTGGAAAAGACTGCTACAGGAGGGATTTCGGTAAATATTCAGGTTCCCATACAAGCCGATGAAAACTTTATCAGAAATGTGATGAGAATAAACGGTATTCACAACGGTCGTATAACCATACGAGAAAGAGGTCTCACGATTGACCAATTAATAGATGCTTTATCCGGAAATCGTGTTTATATCCCTTCGTCAGTAGTTATAAATAAAATCGATTTGGTTGATTCAGAATACCTAAAGATGGCAACTTCTAAACTTAAAATTCCATATACAGCTGTGTCAGCAGACACAAACACAAATATAGAATCACTTAAACGAGAAATCTACAATAAATTAGACTTTGTTCGAATATATATGAAACCCAAGGGACAAGATGCCGATTTGGAAGAGCCCCTAATCATGCCTAGGAATAGTACTGTCCAGAATATTTGTAATAAGATTCACAGGAACATGGTCAGAGACTTTAAGTTTGCTCAGGTATGGGGCAAAAGCGTAAAATTTGGTGGTCAAAAGGTTGGGTTAGAACACAAAATTATTGATGAAGATGTCCTTACAATAGTAAAGAAAATAAACGCTCTTTAAATATGAGGTTTTGGCGGCTCAGTCAAATGCCTTCTCTTCATATTTAATACGTGATAACTCTGATTCCTCATAGCCGCCTACATATCTATATGTTATCTACCGATTATTTGATTTTTCGATTCTAAAATGTACCGTTCATTAGGTATGTTTATACATTAAAATTGTAACAACTAAAGGTTCTATAACCTGCTGCAAGATTCTGAATACGAGGAGTTATCCATGTGAGTTTGCACCAACGTATTTATCAAGAGCTTTATTTGCGAGGTAATCTGCACGACTATTTTTGGTTCTAGGAATATGTTTGTAAGTAATCTTATCATAGTTTTTCTCGAGATTTGAAATTTCTCTTGAAATTATTTTTAGTTCCTGACTTCGAATTCTATACTTTAAGTTTCTCTGATTTATCAATAATTCACTATCTGATAAAATATTTACTTCACCATCTAGGTCTGTACAAATTTCAAGGGCTCGTCGTAATGCTTCATATTCTGCTTGATTATTGGTCCGGATACCTATAAATTCACAATGTTCTTTTATTATTTTGTCGTCATTTTTTATCATGATGCCTATTGCGGATAATCCCGGGTTTCCTCTACTTGCACCATCAATATGTACGTCCAACAACTATTATTATTAAAAAACCATTTTACATTTATTTTTTTTATTTTTTATCAATAATAGTCATTGTGTCGTGTATGCATATCTAAAGAATTTATATTGTTAGAAGATTACTGAATTTGTGCCCAAGAGAAAGATAAAAGAGGGGACCCCAAAAAAGAATTTTTTCCAAAAAATGGGCAAAAAGGATTTACTTTTGCCTCCGATTATCATAGGGGCAGCTGTATTATTTGGACTTGTATTTACACAGATTGTTCCACCTCCAGAAATATTGAGCGTCTGCCTCAAAGCACATTCATTGGATAGTTACAATGTTTATCCAAGGGTCCAAGTATTTGTAGATAATAAACAGTATTTATTTCCTGATAACATAGGGAAGCAAATAGTAGAAGGGAAGGAATGTTTAAAACCAATTCATACTGATTCGATAGGTGATACACTTCATGTTCAATACATTAGACCGGTTCATTTGTCCTTGCCTGATTTGATGAAAATCTATTCATATGATAATAAAACAGTTAATTTGGTAGATAATTCTACTGGCAAATATGTAAATAGCACTCTAGAACTTGCAGATTATGACATCCAGTATTCATATTATTCAGATAAGGGAGAGTTTACTAAAATTGTCAATAATAGCGAGTTCCCACCATTTTCCAATTCTTTTTTTGGAAGGATTGATTTTATCCCAAAGTAACTGAATAAATAAATATGAATATAATCAAACATTTTTTGAGTTGATTTGAGCAATAAAAAAGCTGCTATAATAAATGGTGATGGTACTGGTCCTGAATTAGTTGACGCGATGATTAAAGTTCTAAAATCATGTAATACTAATGTTGAATTAATAACATGTAACGCAGGGTCTGAATGGTGGGAAAAAAATGGGGGTAATTCTTATATCTCAAATGAGGTCTGGGACACTCTGAAATCTTCTGATGCTTGTTTTAAAGGTCCTACTACTACAGTCCCAAATCCTGATGCACCCAGAAGTGTAGCCGTAAGCATTAGACAAAAATTTCAACTTTATGCAAATATCCGCCCGATCAAAACCTACAAGATTTCGAAAATACAGCTAAATTTTATTTGTGTAAGAGAATCAACAGAAGGACTGTATGCAGGTATCGAGTTTAAGACAAGTGATGATTCGGCCATAGCAATTAGAAAAACCACTGGAAAAGGTTGCAGAAGGGTAGTCAAAAAGGGCTTTGAATTAGCTAAAGAAAAAGGGTTTAAAAAAATATTTGCAATAACTAAACGAAATATTCTAAAGGAAACTGATGGTATTTTTTGGAATGCAGTAGTCGAAGCAAACAAAATATTCCCAGACATCGAAGTGGAAGAATATTATATTGATAACATGACTCAACAACTAGTAAAGAATCCAGAAAGATTCAACAATAGTTTACTACTTAGTACAAATTTATTTATGGATATAATTTCTGAGTGTGCATCAGGACATGTAGGGTCTATTGGCAATGTTTACTCCGGAAATTATGGTGATACATATGCAATGTTTGAGCCTGCTCATGGCAGTGCGCCAAAGCACGCAAGACAAGACAAGGTAAACCCAGTAGCAACCATTTTGTCTGGCGCTTGGATGGTTGAATATTTGGGGGAAAAGCATATTTCAGAAGCGATTTTCAAAGCCACAGAACAAACGATTGACGACGGAAAGTTTTTGACATACGATCTGGGGGGATCATCATCATTATCAAAAATGGCAGAAGCAATTGCTCAAAGGTCTGCATCTTTAATAAAAAACTGATCCTAAAATCAATGACGAAAGTCAACTGATCCCTTTTGTATCTGCGTTTTTCTTTTTATTCTGATAGTTCTTTTTTAAAGATTTTTATTTTTCAAATAATTAGATAATAGGATTATTTCGTATACCAGAAAGTTCCAATATTTCCAGAGATTCAAAAAAGAATTTTTTTTTTGCGATTATTTTGTTGATTAAAAAGAATTTATCAATGAAAGCATCCATTTTTTTAAGATCGGATAAGGTCGATCTCATTATCACAATTTTCCCTCTTTCATCAAGCTGTCTTTGAATTGATCTCAATAATCTAATAGTAAATTCTATTCCCTTTTTTCCGCCATAAACAGTAGCATCACCAAGATTGTCAAATTCCGTTGGTAAGTATGGTGGATTGCTAATAATTAAATCAAATTTACATTTTAATGGTAGACTTAAATCAGAGCAAACCAACAATTTGTTACTAAAATTTGTCAGATTATTATTTTTAGCGTACAAAATAGAATTAATATCAATATCGGTTCCGACAACAAACTCAAAGTT
>DATEOO010000480.1:0-8623 GCA_035274085.1 Candidatus Nitrosocosmicus sp. | reverse complement strand
AAATAAGTCAAACTATAACGAATCTATCTCAATAATAATTTCCGTGTATTATTTTCATCTAACATGTTGATAACCGTGTTAGAACCAGCAAAAAATGTCAAGTATGTATATATAAAATTGAGAAGATATATTACTTAGAAAAGCTGGTTGGAGGAAGCTAATTATTACGAGGTCCTGGAGATATCAAGATATGCTAATCAGCGGGAAATAAAAAGTGCATTTAGGCGACTTGCTAGGAGATATCATCCCGACAGAAATTCAACAGTTTCTGAAGATATAATGAAGAATATTAATATCGCATTTGAAATTCTATCCGATCCAGGAAAAAGGCAACAATACGATGACTCTCTGGTTGGACAGCGTCAAAGAAAATTAGAACATTCTGATGATAATCGAGAAGGAAATTCATTTTCTAATCAAAATAATGGGCAAGAACGTACTATCTCAGATGACTTAGACGATCAGACTGGGAGTTATCAGAATATGATCGACCCAAATTTTGAAAGTAGATTGAATCCGGAAAATGAGGCCGTGCCTTTAGGAAAAGACCATGCTTTCTTAGAAAGTAGGTATCGCATAATTGTGGAGCCATCACTTTGCTTAGCATTCGGAAGTTGTGAAACACTCGCTCCGAAGGTTTTTGTAGTTGAGAAGAACAGACGAATAAATCCAAAAGCGATAGTTATTTCAGAAACAGCCGAAGCTTTTGAAACTATACTCGATGCAGCAAAAACTTGTCCTACAAAGGCGATTTTCATAATTGATAGGCATACAGGAGAACGTATTTTTCCATAAATTCTAGTAAATGAACATCCAGTTACTCACATTGACCTTTCTTTTGTCAGTGATTCTCTGTGTGTAGAAATGACGATCTGTTTCATAGTCTAATTTATACAAGAGGATTGATTTGACGACAAAGAGCCATTACTGATGGTAATTTCATTTGGTTGTTGTCATCCGTGGAACAATTTATCTCCAAATCCATATTAGGTCTGTGTTTTCCTTGTAAATATTCCTTGTCTTACTTTTGGTAGAACAAAGTTAATTAGCACTATTATTACATTCTACTATTGAAATAATTAATGAAAATAAATTTGTCTATTTTCTGTAGTAAATAATTTCATAAAATTATTTATCCTATAAAGTATTATGGTTATTGAGGGAGAAGTTTTTTGAATGATGCTGCTATGACTGGAAGAATTACTGGTGAGTCTGCCGAACGAGACTTTATGCAAATAAGATATACTGATCTCATAGGCAAGTTCCTAGCAAAATATATTCAAATTGATAAGGATTTGATTCAAGATGTTTTTAGAAAGGGGATAGGGCTGGATGGTTCTTCAGTAAATGGCTTTTCAACTATAGATGAATCTGATATGATGTTGTTTCCTGATAGAAAAACATTAAGAAAAATACCATTGTCAAGCTATGAAATAATGACTGTTATTGCAGATGTTTACAATGGGTTTGATCAAGGTAGATCTCAAAAAGATCCGCGAAGTGTTTCACAAACTCTGGAGGATCATCTTGCAGTGAGTCAGATATCGTGTCAAATAGGAGCTGAAGTTGAATGCTTTATATTTGATCAAATAATATTTGATATGGAAAAGAATAGTCATGCAAGTAATAATGTAAACAGTCGGAATCGGGCAAAAGATGTTTCAATCCTATCTTCAGAACAATATGGATTTGGGAAATATCCTATCCGTAAAAAATCGGGGTACGATGTTCCTACTTTTCAAGACTCATTGATAGAGTTTAGGTTTGAAGTAGCTAATATATTGAAACAATATTATGATATCAACGTCACAAATATGAATCACGAAGTAGCTAGTAGTGGCCAAATTGAAATCAATTTTATGCATGATTACTTGACTCAATCCGCAGACAACGTTCAGATTTATAAGGATGTGGTCAGAAATGTGGCAAAAAAATATAACAAGATAGCAAATTTTATGCCAAAACCAATTTTTGATCCCTCAAATAGTGAAAATAGTGATAATGGCTCAGGTATGCACGTAAGCATAAGTTTATGGTCAAAATCCGCAGGTAAGAATGCGAACTTGTTTTATGATGAGTCCGATAATTATGCCGAATTGAGCCAAATTGGACGATACTTCATAGGCGGTATTCTAGATCATGCGAGATCATTATCTGCAATAGTAACTCCAACCGTAAATTCGTATAAAAGGATTATACCTGGATTTGAGGCACCAGTTTATATTGCATGGGCTAGAGGAAATAGATCTGCTGTAGTTAGACTTCCAATTAACGAGAAAAAGAGCTCAAACTCAAAGAGAATTGAGTACCGTGCTCCTGATCCTTCGGCAAATCCATATCTTGCTTTCTCTGCAATAGTTGCGGCAGGTTTGGATGGGATAAATAGAAAAATTGAACCAGGTAACCCGGTTAGTGAAGACATTTACAAAATGTCCGACTCAAGGAGGAAGGATCTTGGAATTGGTGTTCTGCCTGGTAGTTTAGAGGAAGCATTATCTTCGTTGAAAAGTGATTCAAGTTACCTAAAGCTTTGTTTTCACCATGATTTAATCAGTACATATTCTGATCTTAAAGATAAGGAAATATTAGAAATAGGTGACGATGAATCAGTTATAAATCAATTCATGTTTTACTATGATGTCTAAGAATAGTATTTCTTATTCAGTTTCTTTATGATCTTTATTATTTTATTGATATCTCCGCATAATATGTGTGATAAACTCATAATTTCCTGTATTTTATTTCAAAGCGTTCCCCTTTTCTGTTCTTTTCTCAATAGGGCTAAATCTTCAATATTATTGGGGCTCATATAAACTTCTCCCCTTGTGGCCTCTTTGATACCAACAATAGGTTCATCACATTCCGGGCATATTTGAAAATAAACAAAAATACTAGCATTTCTTTTATTTTTTCCAACTAGCGTATTACGCATATTAGAATGAAATTGGCTCTGACATGTGGGACATTCCATACTTATATTTTAAATTGAATTGTATATGTACTTTAACATGTCAAAGAAATAAACTAATAGTTGATCAAATTGTGACCCTATTAAAAATAATTCGAACATGATTCTTACTTTCTTCCTAATCTATCTTAATATTCCGAACCTTGTCTAATCGACCTAATATAATATCCGAATTGTACGATATATTACTTTTTAACAAAGAGCATGAAAAATTATCTGTATAGCTGGTTATTTGCTTTCATTCTTTAATTAAAAGATTTATTTGTTGACCCAACTGAGCGGATAATAGTGATCAATGATTTGGCACTACAAGTACTGAGCCATGAAATACTATACTTGGAATTTCGAATGTGAGGTATGATTATAAAGATAGACTGACTGTGATCTCTCCTAAAACCATTCTAGATATCGAATCGAATTTTGCCTTAATATTGGACCTCTATTTGAAAATTTGCCGTTTTAATCGATTGTTGATCCGAACAGTAATAAAATGTTAATCCATGGTCTACTTATGTATGTCTTCATTGAAGCAAGTATTTTCTCTTCCTGTTACTTCTATAATACTTGCTAGAATTATATACGCTATAAATTGGTTCAATATTTCTTCTATTTTTTATCTTATTTTAAATGATTTTAAACAGGATGTGTCGATGCTGGGATTGGTAACTTCTGGATTTTTAATCGGGATTGGACTTTTTCAAATTCCAGCTGGAATACTGTCTGCAAAATATGATCCAAAATTTATGATGATTTTTGGGACAATGTTGTTGTCTATTTCTTCTCTTCTTTCAGGATTGAGCTCAGAATTATTTCAGATGGTAATCCTAAGATTCCTAGTAGGAGTTGGGATGGCGTTTTTCTTTGGTCCAAGCGTTATTCTCATTTCAAAATATTTGGGGAAAGGATCAGGAGGGCTTGGAGTTGGAATTTTGAATTCCGCACATTCATTGGGTGGAATTATTGGAATATTCGGATGGATCATCATTGCGGAGTCTCTTGGTTGGCGGTTTAGTTTAGAAATCAGTGGAATTTTAGGAATACTCAGTGGATTGTTCCTGCTATACACTCTACAGATAAAAAAATATGATAACACAAGCAATTTATCTAGTTATTCTTTTCGAGAAAAGGTTTGCTTTTTATTTAGATTCTTTAACCTGAACAAAGAAACCCGTGATCAAAAATCTAAATTCACGATTAATTTTGCTGCCCTAAAATCTGTCATGTTGAATAAACATATGATTTATGTAGGATTATCCCTACTTGGATTTCAAATAGCCTGGAATTTAGTCTCTACTTTCATCATTCTCTTTCTTAGAGTCGAACTCGATATTACCTCTTCGATTGCGGGTCTAATCGGGGGATCAATAATGACAGTGAATGTTATATTTGCTCCTCTTATTGGTAGACTTTATGATAAAATAACAAAAAAAGATAATTTCAATAATGATATATTATTGTTGCTAATATGTGGAATAATTATTTCAACAAATATTATTTGTTTTTCATTTCTTAATATTTATCTTTTGATACCTTCAATATTGATTATTGGAATTTTTGCAGCTGGAGGATTTGTAATTCCATACGCATTGGCAAGGAGATTAGCCTTGGAGAAACTTGGTTTGCCTAAATATGAAATACTTGCTGTTAGTTTTGTGAATGGATTATCTTTACTTGGAGCATTTTGGGTTCCATTAGTATTCTCTATCATGGTAAAATCATTTGGTTATTCTTTGGCGTGGTTATTTGGCGGATTATTGGTTCTCATTTTTATAATTCCTATCTTGAAACTACGAAGCTAAAATAGTATTGTTCTAGTTTCATGTTTCCTCTAATAAACCAAAATCTTTTTGTGATAATGGGGGAGTCTTTATTGTTGACTATTAGCTGTCATTAATCTAGAAACATTCTACAATTAATCACTCATTAAACAGTATGACTCTTCCACTTCTCCACCTCTTAAGTAATATCTGTGATAACCTTTCCAGGATTCGATGAATTATCTAGTATTGTTCGAATATTTTTGTCTAGAAATATTCTGTATCCTATCTTGTGGACAGTAGAATTCATGTTAGAAGCATTTTGAATCGCTTTCTTTTCTATATAAGCAAAATCCTTCTCACAGTTAATATTTAGATCGCTATTTTCTTTAAAATATTTATTTTTAACAAAATTCAATACATCGTTCCATGTATATGCCCTTATTCTTTCTATTGGTTCCCTAGACTGAGGAACAGTTGTCTCATCTTTGTATTCAAAAACCTCAAAGTAGTCAATTGACTTTTTACACTCTCCACAATATGTCTTCTTACTAATTTGGCTGCATTTTTCGCATTGTGATATTATGACCATATAAGAATATAATCAGATCTTGATTATATTTATTAAATACTTACAACTGCGTAATCAGCACCCACAATAATAGAATGGTATTATTTTTCTAATACAAACTAATGATCTCTTATCTATGCTGTCTGCCTTTCTAATTATAAATCAAAGTCAAAAGGGTTGACAATATAATCTAATTAAAGCCGCGCTCAAATTGTGGGAAGTCACGAATAGTAAAGCATATTCATTGATAGCCTTTTGGATGTTTCATTTTGATCCAACAAATAGTATTAACCTCGACTGATCTGGGCCTACCAAAAAATTACATGTCTTGCTCTATTGAGATTTCCTAACATTCTTGGAACAGTAGGTAATCAAATTCAATAATTCTCTAGCTTCTATTTATAAACGTGCACTATTCATGTTAGGACATGTCGAAATAATCCGATATTCTGATATGACTCTTTCTTGCATTAAATAAATTACTATTTTTAACCCATTCCTTTTTTGATATGGTTAAGTTATTACAAGCGAAAGATAGCGCTATGTCCAGTCTATCGAATTTGTTGTAGTGCATTCTTAAAGCCGCCCTTATTCCCTCTCTGATTTGCCAGACCCCGACAGGAAGAATGTATTCTGGGTGAATTTCTCTAAGGACTATTACTGCTGCACTTCTTTTTTGGGAATGTAGGAATTCGATGACGGCAAGCCTAGCAGCAAAATAGGATCCTCCTATTTTTGGATAGTTCTTCAGACCACTTGAATCCTCTGTATCTGTTTCTATCTTTGCATCTCCTTTATTGTCTATCCAAGCTTCATGGATCTCAAAACTCCATATTTCATCTGGGATTAAGATAATGGAATAATAATTCCCCAAGTGAACATATTTGTATACTCTAATCTGATCGAGTGGTTGAAAGGTGTTAGTTTTTTTTATCAAGTCAGATGAAATTATTTGATCAACCGCAGAGATACTCCATTTGGTCGGTACGAGTTTTCTATTTTTCTTAACTCCAATCATTCCTAAACTTAGGATTTTACTAATTCTGCTTATCTCAGTTCCTTCTTTGTATAAATAGTTGATTGCTTCTGATGCTCGAAAGTCAAGATCATAAAATGCCTTTTCAATTTTCTTGTCACTAGAAATACCTGATGGTATCTTCAAACTCTCTAACTCTGATGCCATCCCAAATTGAACAGTGTCAGAATCCGATGTTGTCCTTGATGAGATTTCATCTAAATTCAATTTGGGTTTTCTCCCTAATGCAACTTCTATTTCAGTAGATTTAGTTGCCATGGTTAATTCCTGAAGGGATTGGATATAGTGATCAGAATACAAGTTTGTTTTTACATGTGTTGAATGTGTGCCCCTAATTAGTGCTAATTTGTATCTTATTATTTCTTCAATGGACTTTCCTGCCCATTTTTCGGGATGATCTAGTATTGCTGAATCAGTTTGCAACGGTGAAAATAGAGGTCCCACTTTTACTTTTGGATATGAATAACTGCTAACGAACACGGAGGGTGGAGATGCACCTGAGATTTTTTCTGATAGATTATTATAGTCCGATCTTAAGATCTGGTCCCAGCCTTTTGTTATAGATTTTTTTATCTCCTCAATGTTTCTTCCATACATCCCAAATTGAATCTATTTGTTAATGATCTTATTTGAATTTACATCCTACAATGAGAGAACAAGGAATTGATCGATCAAAAAAATTGGTCAGAATTGAGAAGAGGCCATTTTGAAGCAATTAGAGTAATTTTATTATTTCAAATTTTTGAGCAATTCTGACACAGGTAGTGTATTCAGAATGTCCTTTTTTCCTGCCCATCCCCTTCTTGCTTGTCCTATACCAAATTCCAAAAATGCATAATGTATAGGATGATGAGCATCTGAATCAACTACTAATTTTACATCACTCTGTATAGCTGTTCTTATGTATTCATCACGTAAATCTAACCTGTTATAGTGAGAATCAATTTCTAGAATTGTGTTAGTGTCCCTTGCAATTGTCATTAATTTCGGAATATCCACCGGATAACCATCTCTTTTATTAATTATTCGACCTGTTGGATGAAAGATGATATCTACACTTGGATTTTGGGCTGCTTTAATTAACCTATTTGTTTGTACCTCTATTGGTTGGGAAAAATTAGTATGAATTGCAGCACCTACTATATCTAATTTATCCAAAATGTTGTTTGGAATATCTAATGAACCATCGCTAAGGATGTTTACTTCAGCTGAAGAAAGTATTCTAAAGTCCCCCAAATTACTCTCACTTTTTCTTCTCTTCTTTTCGTTCCTGCTTGTTTTGCTACCTGACTGTTTTTCTTTATTATATTCATTTACATCCACAAAGAGAGTACCGCTTTTTATTGAATCGTTGAATTCTTGAATCTTATGTGCTTGGTCTAGTAACTGTTGTTCGTCTAATCCCCTAGCGATTCTTAGGCTTTTTGTGTGATCTGTGATGGCGATATAATCGAGTTCAAAATTCATCCTTGCAAAATATGCCATTTCTTCTATTGACAATTTCCCATCCGTATTGTTTGAGTGTACTTGTAGATCTCCTTTTAAATCACCATACTTTATCAATCCGTTCATTTTTTCCTTCCATTTCTTCGACCCCT
The DNA here is from genome assembly GCA_035274085.1 of Candidatus Nitrosocosmicus sp. Lineage (GTDB taxonomy): Archaea > Thermoproteota > Nitrososphaeria > Nitrososphaerales > Nitrososphaeraceae > Nitrosocosmicus. The sequence goes on along the minus strand of DATEOO010000480.1, from coordinate 693 downwards.
TCTTTGCTATCTCAATTTCTCCACTGTTTTCCCTCAATTCGGGAGGGATCCATTCCAAACCTAATTTATGGTATAACTGTTCTTCTGATTCCCCTGATATTTTTTGATCGGATTTAGTATCAAATAACCCCCATTCATTTAAGCGAAGCGCCTTGGATTGTGCTAATCTTCGCAAAGCTATTCCATGTTCCTTACTTCCGGTAAAATATTGTAATGCAGCTCCATAACTCTCTTTAGGAACGACCAATAAATCGGAATCCATCCCATTATTAAGTTTAATAAATGCTTTGGTACTGCCTTTACTTAAAATTTCTTTAACTTCGGGCATATTTACAAATGAGTTAATTACTTTATCTGGATTGTCTGAAACTACCAAAAAATCAATATCACCTATGGTTTCCCTCATTCTTCTAAAGGATCCTACTGCGGTTGCAGTAGAAACATTTTCCACATTTGTTAAATATTTTTCTATCTGCTTTACCAATGGATATATAGCTCCAAGTAGATGTCTTTTTTTGCCTAGGTTATGTAATTCAATTCTCTTTAGTATTTTTTCTTCTTTTATTTTTGAAATTCCTGAAATCCCTGCCAACTTTCCTTCTCTAGCAACCCTTTCTAAATCACTGATATTTCTCACTGGTAACCTGTCAATTATTACTCTCAAAGTTCTCGGACCTATTCCTTCTAAGCCAA
>DATEOO010000479.1:0-7801 GCA_035274085.1 Candidatus Nitrosocosmicus sp. | reverse complement strand
AAAAGAAATTCTTAAATACCTTTCGTTTAATTTTTCTCCCTTTGTGCTATGGAAATAAAAATTGCAGCGATATTTTTAGCACATATTAATCCTTTGACTATTTCGCATGAGTCAATTATCCGAAATCTTTTACAGAATTATAGCGTTTATATTTATCCGGTAAGGTTTTTGAAAGATGGGATGGAAATAAATACACGAAGTTTCCCATTTTCGTACGAAATTAGAAAACAAATGATATTGGAATCCTTTAATTATCACAAAAATATTCATGTTCTTGGAGATTATGCTTTTCTTTCTCCGTACATACAATACTTTCCACCATTTGTGTCCCCGGCGTTTAAGAGATTAAAAAATAATATAATCCTTAATATCCAAGAAAATTCTTTTATAACTTACACTGGAGATAGAGCAGAACGAGTTCTATTATCCCTATTTGGTTTTAATCCAGTTAAAGCTAATAGACAAGTTGTCTCGTCGACGAATGTAAAAAATCTTTTATATAAATCGGTTTTAACCACAGAAAATTTCTACCAGAATGAGGGATCAAAAAACGATGATTTAAAATGGTGTGAATATGTTTCCCCCAAAGTAGGCCAAGTGATAAAAGATAATTGGGAAACTATAAAAAATTTTTCCATCACAAAGGATGAAACTATACGTGTTATGGGGATGAAATTCCCAAAAAATGGGTTTATTTGATTAATTACTTAGATTTAACACTTTTATTGAAGTAGAAAACTTGCAAATCTATGAATACTAAAAATGCTGATTTTATCTGGTTTGACGGTGAATTCAGATCATGGAATTCTGTTACCGTTCCTATTACAACTCATGCGTTACACTATGGAACATCAGTCTTTGAAGGCATCAGAGGATACGCAAATGATCAAAATCTATTTATTTTTAAACTAAATGAACATATGCAAAGATTACTTCAATCTGCGGAGGTTTATTCTATCAATTCAAATTATACTCTTTCTGAAATTTGTAATTCTACTATCGAATTATTGAGAAAGAATAATATTAAAAAATCTTGTTATATTAGACCCTTATTATTTGTTGGATTACATGGAATAGACCTTAATGTTACTAAACGCTCTCCTTCTCATCTAGCCATTATTGCTTTCCCTTTTGATAGATATTTTCCAGAAACTGGGATAAGAACATGCATTTCTTCTTGGAGACGAATAAATGAGAACTCTACTCCACCGATGGCAAAAGCTGGAGGTAATTATATGAATTCAGTGTTAGCTACTCAAGAGTGTAAAAGAAATGGATATGATGAATCGATATTACTTGATTATTATGGCAATGTGAGTGAAGCACCAGGAGAAAATATTTTCCTAGTTCGAAATAATAGAATCTATACTCCATCATTATCGGATTCTGTACTTGAAGGAATTACTAGGGATACGGCTATCACGATAGCAAAGCATCTTGGTTATGATGTTTGCGAGAGATCCATTACCCGTACGGAATTATATATTGCCGATGAAATATTTGTTACAGGTACTGCAGCTGAAATTACTCCAATAATAAGCGTGGATAATCATAAAGTTGGAAACGGAACAGTTGGCAAATTTACAAGAAAAATCTCTGACTACTACCAAAAAATAGTGGTGTCTCAGATACCCGATTTTAATACATGGGTTACTCCGGTATGGTAAATTTAAAGTTATTAGTTCTACAATCTAGAAAAATAATTTAAATTTAAGGGATGTTGAAGCAATTGAATGAAAAATCAATCAAAATTGCTGTAATTGGAACAGGTGGCTGGGGAAAGAACCACGTACGTGTATTAAATGATTTGGGGGTATTATCTGCAATATGCGATTCAGATTTGAATAGAGCTCAAACTTTAGCAAAAAAATTTAAGATTAATAGCTATTCAACTGTTGAACAATTACTTGAAAAGGAAACTTCCCTTGATGCATGTCTAGTATGTACTCCGACCAAAACACACTTTTCGGTTGCGCAAGAAATAATTAAACATGGTATAAATGTTTTTGTAGAAAAACCACTATCTTTCTCATCAGTTGAATGCGAAGAACTTACAAAATTGTCAAAACAAAAGAATGTAATTTTAACTTCTGGATACATAGAGCGTTTTAATCCCGCTGTACAGGATCTCAAGCAAATTATCGATGACAATACCTATGGAGAATTATTAATGATGGAGTTTCATAGGGAAAATAGAATGCCCATGCATATAAAGGACGTAGGTATAATCTATGATACGTCAGTTCATGATATTGATACTGCTTTGTTTATTTTTGATAGTAAGCCAAATGTCGTTTTTGCCCGTGCGGGAAAGAAGTTTCATAACTCTGAAGACTTTGCAACAATAATGCTGGGATTTCCCAATCAAAAAGTAGCAATAATTGCATCTAATTGGATTACTCCAAAAAAAGTTAGAAGGTTTTCAGCTGTTTGTTCTGAGGGAACAATCACAGGAGACTTTATCACTCAAGAAATAAAAATAGATGATGAGAACCAAACACTTATTCCACGCAGAAATATCCGAGAGCCATTAACCTTGGAACTAGAAAACTTTGTTAAATCTTTATCTGGGACTATTACAAAGTACCTCGTAACTCCTGAGGATGCGACCGCCGTAACAAAAATAGCCGAGGCAGCTTTAATTTCTAGCAACACTGGGACACCAGTCTACCTTTCTTTCTGATGTATCTGTCAATAATCTACACATTCTGAAATGCGCCTTAAATCGTAAGGTTTTCTAGTGAAGATATTAATGCTCATTTATCTTAGTCATTTTGACTTCTTTATTTGTTGACTCAGATCCTGCTACAGTTCTGATGGTAAATTCATATTTTAAGTTAATTATAAATGGACTGCTATGGAAATCTACTTGAACTAGAATGTCTGAAAAAAAAGAAAGTAATGTATTAAATTTCATTTCTCCTAGAGCAACTATTGGTAAGAATGTTAAAATATGGCATTTTGCGTATATTGGGGATAATACCGTCGTGGGTAATGATGTAATGATCGGCTCACTTACTCATGTGGATTACAATGTAAAGATTGGAAACAACTGTAGAATAGAAGGTTCTGTTTATATTCCACCACTTACGGAAATTGGGAATGATGTTTTCATCGGCCCTGGAACTACCTTTACCAATGATCCTTATCCTATGAGCAAAAGAATGATTGGGGTGATAGTCGAGGATGGCGCAATTATTGGAGGCAGATCTATCATTAAAGCTGGTGTAACAATAGGTAAAAATAGTGTTATTGCAATGGCCTCTGTTGTAACTAAAGATATACCTGCAGATGTAGTTGTAATGGGACATCCGGCAAGGATAAAATATACTAGGTCGGAATATGATGTAAAAAAAACTAATTGGGATGTTTAGTATTTTTTATGTTCCATTTTTTATTCTTCTAACAAATTTATATCTTAGATAGGTCTTTTTATGCGGACGATTTCAGAAAATCTGAAGTAATATTGAACATGGGTGGCGAACAAATGATTCAGATCACAATTAGCGCTTATTCATATTCAAATATTCTGTATAATTCTGATACTACAATTCCATTGTGTTGAAAGTAGAATTGGCTGCTACTATAACTAACTTGTAGTTAGGATGACGATGATTGATATTTTTTTCTATTCTGTCAACTATTCTCTTAAAGTCTGAATTTGAACAGGCAATTATGATGTTATTGGTAGGATTGGGGATATAACTCTCAATGTCTTCGATTTCTACTTCTGCAATATAATCTCGGAGTTTAGATTCCAGTAATTCTCGAATAATTGTTTTGTCTCCTCTTATTTCATGATTATCAATCGTCCAAAAAATAGTAACCTTTGTTCTACTGGCCTTTATCTCTCTGTACTTTAGTTGACTTCTTGTTTCGTCGACCAAGTTTTTTATGAATCCTTCAATCGATCTTATTGTTCCATTTACTACATAACTTAGTGCTGTGGAGCTAGAAATAGACAAACCAATAATCCTTAGATCGAACAAACCGTTTGCTATTTCATCAAAATATAATGATTCCATATTTTTGTAAAAGATTTCTCGTTTATCTTCTCCTGATTTACCTAATTTTGAAATTTCATTGATGCATGCTAAATTTGAGTACTTGTTTATTATATTAATCGAGTATACTAATTCTGCAGATGTTATACTTACTAACTTGCTATCTTTTTGGATATGATTGTTCTCATTAATCAAATCAAAAATATTATTTGAAAATAAATTCTCATTCCTTTGTTGATGGGAACCTAATATTGTTTCAGATGTCTTGTCTGAATTTATTGGATAATAATAATATGTAACATCTGTCCCAACCATTAAACCTGACTGATGTTCAATGAGTGTAATTATTTCATTATTTCCTCCAATCCCTAATGGAACATTAATAACAATTACTGTATTTTTCCTTAAATAAGTAATTATCTCTTTAAATTTTAAAATTATTTCATTCTTCACATCTTGATTGACTTTTCTTATTCTAGGTGCAAAAAAGACAATTGGAGCATTACTAATTGCTTTATCGAAAGGCTCTAAATTTAATAGTAGCTCCTCCTCGTTTAAGAAGCTAATATGTGGGTATTCTTTTACAATTTCAGAAGTGAGAATAACTCCCAACCTAGAATTTTCGTCAATAATAATTACTTTTGATTGTTCTCGGAGTATCTTTTTTGCAATTTCATAACCCTCAGTACTTAATCCATAAATCACAACAAGCTTTTCCTTAGGATCACCCTTTACTTTCCCCAGATTTTCAATATTCTTTCCATCTTTATGGTCTGTATAATTTGATAATTTTTTAGGTTCTTCATTTTTAGTGTCATTTGTTTTATCTATATTGTCTGAAATTCTCTACGCCCCCAATACCTTAATTTTAGATTCTTTATTTAGTTTTGGATTTATTGATTTTTATTACAATTTCGACTAATTAACGATATTAAGAACGAAAGAATTTTTTAATATTAAAGAATAATTCTAATTGTGAAGATTTGGTTTGACATTTTGACCCCAAAACAAATAATGTTTTTTAAACCCGCGATTAGTATATTACAAACGCAGGGTCATGAAATCTTATGTACATCACGAAATTATAGAGAAGCTAATGAATTATCCCAATTAATGGGGTTGAATCTTTTGATGATCGGTAACCATGGAGGGTCACATCTTTTTGATAAACTCTTTCAAAGTTCAAATAGAATTATCCAACTGGCCAAAATAGTTTCAAAATTTTCACCTAATTTGGTAATCAGTTTTTCATCGCCTGAAGCTTCGAGAGTTTCTTTTGGTTTGGGAATAAATCACATTGGTTTCAATGATTCACCACATGCGGAAGCTGTTGCAAGATTGACTATACCATTGTTAACAAAGTTATTTTCTCCCTCTGTCATACCTATTTCTGCTTGGAAAAAATATGGAATATCCTCTAAGCAAATCATTCGGTATAAGGGTTTAGATCCTGTTGCATGGTTGAGCCGAGATATTGATGAAACCACCTTGCGACTGTACGGTAGTAAACGACCACAAGTAGATAAAGATTTTGAATTCTTGAAAGGGTTAAAGATAGATCACTCGCGAAAAACTATCTTGATAAGACTTGAAGAATCAAAGGCTGCATATATATATAACAAGAATTTGCGAGTACGACCATTAGATTTAGTAGATTTCGTTGTAAATAATTTCTCAGATAATAATACCATTATTATTCTATGTAGGTATCCAGATCAAATCGCAGAAATGTCCAACAGATTCGGAAATAAAGCCATTGTATTAAGACAAGTTGTTGATGGAGTTAAATTACTACATAATGTTGATATTTTTGTTGGTGCAGGTGGCACAATGACTGCTGAGTCAGCACTACTAGGTAAACCTACTATTTCCATAGCGCCAATTCAGTTCTATATTGATGATTATTTAAGAAAAATTGGATTGGTTGTTCAAGCTTCTAGTCCAGTACAAATTGACAAACTATTGAAATCATTCTTAGAAGACGAACAAGAATGCATTTCAATACAAAATCGTGCTGCAAGGATTTTAAATAAGATGGAAGATCCAATTGAAAAACTCGTAACATATGTATCTACAATTGATAAAAAATAGATTCGTAAAATTAATAATGTCCGTATTTACAATATAAAAATGCCCGGAAGCCCGGTAGTATTACAAGTGCCGAGTGTAGTGGCCAAGCATAGAGGCCTTTGGAGCCTTTGACCCCAGTTCGAATCTGGGCCGGGCTATTTCTATTAATGAGGAAATGTATTGAATTTCTTTTCAGTACTATGCTGTCCTTTTTCTTGATAACTTTATTAATAGATTTTCCTAATTCAGTAATAAATCTTAGAGCCTGTTTGATAACCACAAAAAATCAAATGACTAGATTAAGATATTATTCTCACTATTAAGATGTAAATTTAACTAGTATCGAATTTACTTTGTCAAACCAATTTCACGAGTGTTACCTTTATGGAAATCCTGATCCCTATAGGTAGTAGAATTAATCGCTTCAATAATATAAAACATGATTATCTACTGCTAGAAGATGAATTTCTTCATATCAACCATATAATTCATGTTCATAGCACCATTTCCACGATTTTCTTGGTAGTTCTGTTATGACTGGATGATTGTGATTCTCAAAGTGTTTTCTAGCATGAAGTCCGACTGAAGAATCACAACAACCGACATGGCCGCAGGTAAGACACATTCGTAATGCAATCCATTTTTTCCCTTCATTTTGACATTCTTCGCATCCTATAGTGTTTGGAGTCAATTCATTTTTGTTAGATTTATCAATATGTCTACAAGCTTGTCTCATGTATGATTATGAATATCAATGAATTTAAATACTCATTAGTAGGATCTCAATTTTTGTGAAGGTTCGAAATATTCTAAATTCTGAGGGAACTAATGTATCTTAAATTACGTATTGATTAATGAATTAATACAATGTATTCATCATTGTTTATTGCTTCTTTTTGAGATTTTAAATCTGTGTTTAATCCCAATTTTAGGGGTAGAACAGCTAAAAGTCCTATAATTGGCGGCTCACACCCTCGATTGGAGTTGACAAAGGTAATAGAGATTAAATAGTATGTTTAACATGTGTTGATATTATGCCTCAAAATAATAATAAAAATGGTAATAATAGAGGTTTAGCTTCAGCTAGCGAAGAAACTAGAACACGGGTAGCAAGAGCCGGTGGAAAAGCCAAGCATGATGAAAGAGGATTACAAGCTGCTAGCGAAGAAACTAGAACACGGGTAGCAAGAGCCGGTGGAAAAGCATCCCGCAGGAATACATAATCATTTCATTATAAGGTTACGCCCAATTTACTTTCCTCGTTTAATTCGTAAGGTTCTTTCACTCTGTTTGATATTTGTACGAAGATCTGATATCGGTAACGTTGTATTAAGGATTGAAATTTGATTTGATCATATTATATTCTTATTTTTTGTGATCTTCTAATTGTGAGACACGGTCTTAACTATCCGCTTATATATCTGGTAAGTTTGCAAAGCTAGTTTTTCGATCATTTTTGAAGATTGACTAACGAGTAATTTTGGATGATTATGCTTTCATATCTTGGTAAATATATGTAACGAATAATTGATAAAAAAAGAAAAAAAATTATGTCTATTGTTGTCCGACAGCATTATTTCCGGTGTTATTTTGACTCTGGTCGTTTACGTTGTTTCCAGAACCTGCTGTGTTGCCACCAGATACTACACCACTGTTTTGGTTGGAGGATTGTGCTTGACCGATTGCTTGGTTAGCTGTGTTGCCACCACTACCACTACCACCGCTTT
>DATEOO010000478.1:0-3259 GCA_035274085.1 Candidatus Nitrosocosmicus sp. | reverse complement strand
TGGTATATCAGTTACCCTAACAAAATAACTATTATTTCTAAAAATAGAACTCAAAAACTTCATGCAATAGCAAGTCCAGTTTCAAAAATATTTTTTATTCTAGATCCTCCTAAATCTTTCAGACAAAGAGTTTGGGATTTAAAAGTAGAATATTACTTTCCTAAGGCGATAGAGTATACAAGCTTTAAGGAGATTGATAGTTGACTATGAAAATCAGTATGTTAACATATGCAGTTGGATTGGAAGCCGACCTTTGTAACAAGCTTGAACCTTTGGGTCTAACAGCACATAGAGTAGATTACAATAAACCGATTAGAAACCAAATATCTAATACAGACATCCTTATAAATGGTCTAGGTCAATTAGATAGGCATATAATCGATTTCTGTCCTAAATTAAGACTTGTTCAACAAATAGGAACAGGAATAGATAATGTGGACATATCATACTGCACTTCAAAGTCTATTTATGTAGCAAATGTACCTCATGTCAATAATATCTCTGTGGCTGAGCATACCCTATTTCTCATGATCTACCTTGCTAAAAACATAAAAAGTGCAGAGAAGGGGATAAAGGAACGAAGAATTGTAAACGTCTTAGGAACTGAACTGTATAATAAGACAATGGTTATCATAGGTTTGGGAGCAATTGGAATAGAGGTTGCAAAAAGAGCCAAGGCTTTTGGTATGAAGGTCATAGCAGTTACAAAAAGACCTGAATTAAGAAATAGAGTCACCACGAATTACAATACATCTAAAAACAATAGTAATCTTCGATGTTGCATTTCAGAATGTTTATTGGTGGATGAAATTAAAGGTATTAGTGATTTAAAAGATCTTTTAGGTATTGCGGATATAGTTTCCATTCATACTCCTCTTACTTTCGAAACAAAAAATATGATAGGAAAAACTGAGTTTGCTAATATGAAAAACTCTTCTTTTCTGATAAACGTTTCACGAGCTTCTATAGTAAATAAAGATGCTTTATACAATGCTTTGACTTCAAGAACAATTGCGGCAGCAGGCTTTGATGTATTCTATGAGGAACCAGCTAATCCTTTTGATAAATTGTTAAATTTAGAGAATTTTGTATATACTCCTCATATTGCAGGATGGACATTAGAGGCAACAAATACAACAACAGACATTATTCTAGATAACATAAATTTATTATTACAGGGGAGAAAGCCTCTCACAGTAATAAATTAAAAGGTTATGGTAACATAGTTTGCGCAGTAACTTATAATAATTCTGGGAAGAAAGTTTAATACTTTTTGATAAATGCTCTAACATATTTGGGCAAAATAGATTATGAAGAAACTATGATAGTCTTTATCTGCCATTTCAGACTCGTAATATATTTATTACTAAACCCACTGGTCGGGATCGTAGTAGGTACAAGTTCATAGTGCACATATTAATTAAAATTGATTAAGTAAGGTTATGAGGTAACTAATCATAATCACAGTCATAACAGGTATTCCTATCCAAGTTTATGAGAGGTGTTTCAACTTGACTTCCTTGACTATTATAAAATGACTGACATTTTTCTGCAAATGAATAGTCTGTCTCCGATTGAGGATTAAAGCCAACACAAACTGTATATTCTTGTCCATCCTTGATTATACTGGGCGGCAAAATTATATCATTCAGGTGATACAAATCCACACCATCATCTAGGTATGTATTCATATTATTAATCAAAGGATCTTCGGAGGTCATTAAGCAGTATCCTTTTATATTGTCATTATAAGTTCCTAAGGATACCTCACCTTTGTATACACAATAGTCAAAGTAACCATCCTTATTATCTGTCCATTTTATCGCGGGAGCTATGTGCTTCCCATTGTTTTGGGCGTAGACAGACATAGTATTCACTGCAGCATATGTAAACATAGTGATTATAACTAATATAATGAACACCAATGTTACTTGAAACATAAAATTGTCTTGATTTAATATATACTTAAGATTATGGTTTTCTTCTGCAAAACCATTTTTCTTAATAATATTATTTGGACCCAATAAATAAAGAGTGAGTACAGAATATTTGGAAATTAAATTAGAAAGAGAATAGGAAAAGGAATCAATTAAAGACATTGCTTTTTCGTCGTATATTGACTCAATCTGATATATCCATTTGTAAAATGATTTTGCTTGTTTAGGTATGATGACACCGCAACACAACACATTTGGCTAACCATTCCGGACCGGATTATCATTACTATGAGGGATGCTTGTATTCTATTGTATCAGAACTACTTCCAAATGATTGCCTTTATCCTAGCCTATTATACTCGATCTTTTTCTCTAGAATTAATGATTTCAATTTGTCTAGTTCAATTTGCAAAGTTTGTAGTTCTTTTTTCTTATCTTCAATATAAACATCTACTTGGTGAATAGAAATTCCATGTCCCGATGCAAATCTATGAATTTCATGTATTTCATTAACAAAATCTAAAAAAGTTTGGTTTGTTTTAAAGGAATGAATATCTATATCCATGAGTAATCTTTTCATCTCTATCTCTGAAGATCCCATTTGTAATAAAAAATTTTTTATCCTGATACCTGATGCTACGTCACTTAGACTCAAGCCGTCTTTATACATCTTTACAGCAACTGCTCTAAACACATCCAAGTCTGGAATTTTGGATTTAGATGACTCGAGGATTCTATATACGCTACCATAACCTATTCCATTACAGGTAGCGATCACATTAGTCGGTATGCCATAAAGCCACTGGTTAAGAACTTTGTATTTAATTTCCTTTGGTATTCTTCTGCCCAAATGCATTACGTACTATTATATAAGCTTTTTGCATATAAAGAAAATAAACTCTTTTCCATAAGTTTGTCGGATAAACACGCATAGACTCTCAAAGGATGAGATTTTGACAGGTTTGGACGAAAGATAAATTGTAGTTTGAGCGGATCTGGATAGGATTTGGACTAGTAGAATACAGATGGACAGGATTCTGATTGGTTGAATTATTTCAAGTAGCAAAGAAAATATGCCAAGTCCTGATACAGTTTTAGTTCTTCTGATACAGTTTTAGTTCTTCTGATAAGAGTAAGCGCATTGGAATTATGATGAATGGTTCAAAACAAAGATTTTCTATTGGAATATGCAGTGTTTGATGGACAGGAAAAACTATTCTAAGAGAGATAGCCGCCCGACTTTTGTATACGATCGACTACTACGACTAAGCTATTCTAAAGGTTAACTTGTTCAGAAGGAAATACCCTAGGATCTAGTAAAT
>DATEOO010000477.1:0-4806 GCA_035274085.1 Candidatus Nitrosocosmicus sp. | reverse complement strand
GATTAATATGTTAGTGATAGAGTAATTAAATATTGGATTACCATAAATTTACTGATTGGTGTTTTTCTGGAAGAATTAAGAAATTTGGTGGTAAGCTTTCACTTTATGAAAATAACGAAGGCACATTGATTTTAAACGGGGATACTTTTCTTCTTGTTGAATTTACCGAATACAAAAGATTTCTAAATAGAAATCAGCCAAAGAATTATGTTTGTTTATGGGGATCTACATCGGGTAGTTCATCCAATGATGTTATTACTATCGAAGGTTACGAAAACCACAGACACCTTGATGATTATATTACCATCAATATTAAAGTACAAAATTGCTTACCAGGCTCTCATATGTCAAGCTTTGCAAGGAGGGATTAGTCAATCTTAATTCTGGTTTATCTACAGAAAGTTGAAATAAATCTTTCTACTATTAATTTTAGAATCCTATTTAAAACACTCATACATTCTATTTTATAATAATTACTACATAACAAGTACTGTGTTACGCTGCGTAATACATATTAACATGTTATAACATACAATAGTATGATAAAATCAAAAAAAAAGATAATAAAGTCGTCCATCATTTGTATAATAAAGCCAATTCGAAAAATCTCTGAATTCATCCTCTGGAACGGAATCTGTGTAACCTAACTTTACGGAGATGTAAAAAGCTAATTTGCAAGCATATTATTATCTAGAGAATAATCACAATGTTGATAATAATTTTTGTACTGCCTTTGATGAATTTAATGACATAAACAGGAAATTATTTGAAGTGCCTGAGATCGATAAACTCTTATCTTTTGCAGATAGGAAAAACATTTGTATCCAAAATCAATCTCATCAAAGTAGTAATTTTTTGAATAGGATTATCGCAAGAATTTGCATTGATTATCATTCATGTAAAACAAATGATAAAGATAATAAAGTTGAAAAGAAAACAACCATTCTAATAGATGCCGGAAGCGGTAATAATCTAGGATGTTTGTATATCAATTTAATTAATCAAGCAATAAAGAAAGAAATAGACATTAACAGCATCCTTGATGGGATTATCATTGCTAGAGCCTTCACATTTTCGCAATTGGCTAATATATTAATTTATGAACTTCCCAAACTGGTGAAAGAAATAGGTAACAAATTACAGATCATTGTACTGGATTTGTTCGACACATTGGTTTCTTCGAATGTAAAAAATATAATGAAAAAATTTGAGAATAATGGTTATTCAAAAACATCAAGAAATGCTATTGAAGAGAATATAAGCATAATCAATGAAATGATTGATATTTTGATGGGTCTTTCAGTAAAATATTTCGTAATTCTAACTTGCGACGATTATGAGAGTATTAAGGACAATTCTATAATATTCAAATTCAACAACGCTATCAGCATAAAGCACTCTGCTAATAAGAATAATAATAATGCAAACGAACAAATTTCTAAAATAGAACAAATAACATGTCGGAACAACAGTTCTATAAATAGTGTTAATGCCGAACAATATGTATATCTAGACAAGGATAAAATCTTCACACCAACAAGATTAATTCATTTGAGTGGAGCCTGATGGGTAGTTCTGCTTCCTCTTTTAGAATGTTGATAAACATTGAAACATCAGAATGGATAGATTTTAAAAAAGAGCTCTGCAAAGAAGATAGACAACGATTTGATAAATTGTTTTCAGCCCCTAAAATATATCATCATTCGTCCTCCAATTTATCTAATCTAACAACAATTGAACCAATAATTCTCAGTCTCATTTTCAACAATTTCAAGATAATTCATGATAAACTGGCTACATCATTACGAGTCGAGAATAACAGTATCAAAGATAGAGATTTTCAAATCTGTGGGTCAAGCAAAGAATCAGAAATTGAAATACAAATTGGATTTAACAAAATAATACAGGATTGGAATAGATTTATTGAATGTCTAAATGAAGATGATGAATTTATTTTCATGAAAATGATAAGTGATTGCTATGATACTTATCATAAATCAATCAATTCAAGTTTCAGAGAGAATTCAGATTCCTGTCATTCCAGACGTTTTGCCTTTATTATGGCTCTGATTCTTTATCAACAAAAGCAAATTGATTCACATCTGATAAAATAATTTTTGGTTGTAAAAAACAATCCTTAATTTTTGAATTTCAGAATAAATTTAACAAGGATTAGCGCGAATAGAAATATGAATCTTATTAATATCTGTTTTAGAAATTAGAAATATATGTTCAGAATGGGTGTACGATATGATGGCCTGCAAGACTAATATGATATATCTGAAAAGCCGAACCTTTTTGTCATTCCTTTTGTTATATAAATTAGTATCATTATTATTATAAAAGATTATGTATTCTTGAATAATTGGTTAAACGATTATTTCATAATTCTCGATGGAATTAGGTATATTATTTATTAACTTTTGTTACAAATTTCTTACCATGTCCTAGGGAAATAGTATTGAAGGCTAAATTCATGTAATAAGTATCTATCGTCAAAAGCAATAGATTCGCAACTACTTGTTCCAAAGACCGTAGGCACAAAAACATGAGACGAAAACTCTAATCATAGTGTTGACGACGCCACATCATATTGATGCCTTTAACACTCCTCAAGTAGGATTTTGTTATTAAACATATTGGTGTAAGTATATGTACCAATCCTTATAGAATATCTTTATCCTTCAAACTGAATGATCAGAACGTCCTAACATCCTGCTACCATAAGACCTTCAAACCACACGCAATGACTGCTTGACTAGATTGGTGTATTGTGATTTTGTAAATTGTCATTTAATCCAAGGTATAAAAGTACTGATAAAAATAGTTAATTATTAACTATATGGCAATTCAGAGGAAAGTCCACTTAAGAATGAAAGTGTTTCACCCAAATCCTTACCGCCTGTAGTCCATACAATTAACGTTTGTGTATCGCCTGTTCCTTCTTGCCCACCTCTCAAGTCTTTAAAGTCATATGTATTGTCAACAGTAATTCCTGCACCTGTTATCTGTTGGATATAGCTATCAATATCTTGTGTTGGTACCATCAAAATTCCGACCGTGTCAATATTGCTAGAGTTTGAACTTGTGGGGTTGGCTGTGCTAGATGGAGTTACCGGTGACTGAACGTTCCCTACTGTTACGGAACCAGTCATTGTTACACCTGGATCACCTTCTGCTTGATAGTTATACACACCTGGATTACTGAATGCGAAAGGATTTGATGCTTGGCTGTCAACAATTTCTCCTGTATTAAATATAGAGGTGCTACCGTCAGTGTCCTTTACATCTATGGTACGTTCGTGACCTGCATCACCGTTAAACCATTGTACGTTGGTACCGGCATTAATTATGGCATTTTCTGGTACAAAGTGTTGATCCAAGAATCTAGCTTCATTGTCTTCACCAGCGGCATGGTGACCTTCATTAGGAATAAGGATAACAAGATTTTTTATATTATTACCTAACGTCATTGTTTTGGTGTTAAAAATGTTTTCTGCATTAATATTTGGCTGTGCAGCAACACTGCCAGTAGAATTTGTTTGTGCAAATGCATTGTTGGAGAAAACATATGATATGGGCCCTGATAAAGCCAGCATACCAGCAATAGCTAAAAGTAGATGTGTACTCGATAAATTATTTTTATTATCCATCAATAAAAAGAGTGCTTGAAGCTACATAAAAGCTACTCTCATTCTAGAGAGTGAGAATTAGAGCCTCATTTCATACTATTATTGAATATGAAATGATAAGATTGGACATTAAATTGCATTTCAAGTATACAATCTTAAAGAAAGGACTCTATCTCCACAGATAAGGATATATAGATAGTCATGCAAATTTACTTAGCAAGGATTAGACTGTTTGACTATGAAATAGATTCTTTGATGTACAAAGGAATCTTATCGGTATTCCCTTCCGACGTTATGTTTATTGGATTGAGCCCTTGGCTTTCCAGTAGTTGTGAACCATTTTTAGAAATTACAAAGTTTACAAACGAGATTGCACCATCTATATTTCTAACAGTCTTTGGAATAGTGATTGAAAAGTCAACTGGTTCTCCATAAATTGTTTTTTGATCAGCTTGTAGTGTATAATTTGCATGTTTGTAATAATTAGAATATGTGGGATCACCAAGATTGATCTCTTTGGGTAAAGTAATGTAGGGAAGATCTCTAGATATAGCCTCATGCTTGTATGCTATGACTGCATCCAATGCACCTGTTTCTAGTACTGTTTTGAGAGTTTCTTCGGGAAAAATTTGTTTGGGGTTTCTATCGTCTCCAAAAATCTTGTCTTTAATAGATGAATCGTTGTAATATCTATTTGCTAATTCAGCGGTAATAATACCATAGTATCCTTGTGGATCTAACTCAGGATCTGTTCTACCAACTTTGAAACCGTCCTGAGAAACAACTTCATACCATGGAATTTCTCCTGTTCTTGCCCTCTCTAAATCTTCAAAGTGCGGACTATTGGGCGAGTAAGCAATCACAATTTCAGCTGATCCAAACTTCAAAAGCCAATCTACTAGAGGAGTAGGAGTGGTATTCATTAGCCTTGTAATTGGCACCGTTCCAGCACTAACAAATACATCAGGTGTCCTAAACCCATCCTTAACTAAATTTGAAATTTGAACAGAGCCTTTTCCCTCTCCAACGTATGGATATCCAGATTCACTTTGAAATGCAGGTCCAATTACATCTTCAAATATTTTTACAAGAGAACCAGCATACATCACAAAGACTTTATCTTGATTGCCACCAGTTGCAGTTCCTGTTGCACTAGAAACGTCCCCTAGTAAAT
>DATEOO010000476.1:0-2128 GCA_035274085.1 Candidatus Nitrosocosmicus sp. | reverse complement strand
ACCGTGCCAGAAATCGGGATCCTTATCAATATCAGAGATGATACTCCATATCAATTCATCTGACGAATTGATTTTTCTAGATGTTGATATTAGTGTCATTATTATCCAATCGTATTTTCGCTATTTTAATATTATTAAAATTGGCAAACTTGACTACTATTTTGGCATTATTAAATAATAAGTTGTAACTTACCCGAAAAATTGAATTCATTTGAAAGAATGTACTTTTGCTTGTGAATATGTAATAATTGATTTTCTTTACCGAATGATCGATTTTAATAAAATTGTCATCAACATTTAAGTCTATTACATGATAGCGGATACTCTCTAGACACAGAACTTTGACTTAATTGCAGTTATATTTTAATTGCAGATCAAAACGATATAGATTACCTACAATAAAAATTGTTCTTCCGCTATAGGTTTAGTTTAATATTTACTAGCTCTGATTTAAAATACAAACCGCTTAGAAACAATTTGAGAATCCCTTTTGTGAGAGTAGTTGAAGGCTCATTCTTGTTACTGATATCAATATAATTTAATTTAGCCTATACCAGGACCTGATTTTTTTGATGTATCTCTTCCAATATCGTTTCTTTTGCTCCTATTGAGCATTTGATTCTCATACTCTAGATCAAATCCATCAGTATTAATTGCAATATTCTCTAGAATGGAAAAAACTTTTAGGACTGATTTTGCCGCTAAGGGTTGTTGTTCATTAGTCTCTGTTATCTCCCCAAAAAGGCCTATTGCTTTAAACTTCATTTCACTCGCAACTCCGAGAATCACTCCATTAAACCAGGTAATAACTTCAATTTCTTTATCAAAGATATTAATTCCCAAGTTTTTTAGCTTGACTATTGTCTCCTTGTCAGTCGAGACTGCGTATACCCTTGGGGCTTGAGCTAATTGAGGCTGGTGATACCCTCCAGAAGTATAAATGATTTTAGGAACTCCTATATCTTTTATTATATTAAAAGTGCTTAAACATAAGTTAAAAAGGTTATTAGGGTCTTGTGGCTGTTCTTTACCCATCATGATTATGACCTTATTTTCATAATTAACATAAAAGTCGAACGTATCTAATACAGGCTTGACCAATCCTCTTTCATTCTTTACCCAAGGTTTTTCAAATATTCTGATCTCTGCAAATTTTTCCACAGGAAGCTCCTTAATTAAATGTTCTGATACAAGCCCGCCAACTTTACCCATATCTGGAAGAGAGGCAAAAACAACAAAATTATCCAACCTTATTTCTTTGAGCATCTTAACCGAAATATTCATCATTTTTGACGATTATACTCCTTTCTTATTTATTAAAATTATTCACAAACTATTTATTTTCAGGTAAAATATTTAACATGGTTTCTAAAGATTATAATAAGCAATTAATTTGGATATTTATAAAATTATATCCGCTTTTGTAATGTGAAGATCCAGATTTTATTGGTCAATCTTTGGAAATTGAAAGGGCACTGAGATGAAAGGTGCATACTTTTGGCCTACTGCCCAAGAAAACAATTACAATTAAAGCTTTTTCAAATTTCTAATCATTTCAATAGTTTTCAAACCAGTTTGAATAATTTCCAAATACTTTTTGTATCTTTTAGGACTGGCAGTGGGATTTTGCTCCCTGTCAAGCTTCACCAAAGATTGAAGAATCTGATTTTCTACTTGACATAACATTTCTTGGAAATCATCGAAAGTATACAGAGTCTTTTCGTCAGTTTCTCCGTACCCTGTTTTGTTGATAACTTTTTTTGTTTCGATATTATTAACCAAAGTATCTCGTTGTTCGATATTGTGTTGTTCTGCGTGTTGACAATTCATGCACATTACATCTTCCTTATATTTTATCTGAAGATTTCCACATTTTTTACAAGGTTCTGAAAGGAGAGTACCTCCTCTCAATAAGTAGTAAGCTCCCTGTTTAATCAAATCGTTGTTCATTTTAGTCAAGTTATAGTTCTATCATCGACTTTTCTATCATCAACTTGAATTTTTTCCTGATTATTAAGTTTCTTTAATTCATTTACTAAAAAGTCTTTATATTTATTCTTCTCCTCTTCTGTCATTCTGTCCAAATTTGAACTTAGGGTGGATCCTATTGTAGAAATTCTATCAATCA